>NZ_JBOEFX010000164.1:0-22414 GCF_050633125.1 Lewinella sp. | reverse complement strand
AAATTTCCCAACAAGCTCTAAGTGAATGGTAATGAATTTGAAGATAAAACGAATCCTCTTATGATTATTTCGACAGTAACACTTACGGTTGCGCCAGAACTCCCAGAGGGAACAGTGAATCGAATTTGTTCATGTGACAATACTGTAATATTTGAATGGGTTACTCCTGCCATTTTTACAATAATATCTGCATAACTAGTAGCATCTTCAGCCAAGTATGGGGGGACGGGCATGATAAAGTTAGCCCCCATTAGGATTATGGTAGTCCCTCCTCCTGCTGGACCAGAAGTCTCACTTAGACTATGAAGAACTGGCTCTACCTCATAGCAATTCCATTTTGCAATTTCTCCATGTAGCATATGGATTTCACTTGACTGTGCAGAGTCAAGAGTTTCCGTGTAAAAATCAAAACTTGCCGGAAATTCTGGAGGAATTCCTATGTATTGTTCCATAGCCCTAAGTGGCTCCCAAAAATATCTCATGAACTTATCAGAGAGCGCTAACTGGTTACTAGCAGTCATCCATGAATTAGAATTTAAAATATTTCCATCATTACTTTCCACTATAACATTAACGCCGAGAATACCCCCTAGAGAAGAATTGACTACTCTTTTCCAAAAGACATTAAAAATATAATTGGCTGTTGCTCCTTCACTACCAAGACCTACAGCTAGTTCACTACTCGAGCTTGGATTTAACCAAACAGTATTTGTAGCACTATGAGGCTCTGTGAAATCACGTTTCAATCGGTATAACCCCTCTAGAAGCGAAGATCTTGATTCAAAGATAGAATCAAATCCTATACACCACCCTTCTGTTAGTGCTCTCCATGGAGTTGAAAATAAATCGACTCGATGATAGGCACCGCTAAGTATAATATCATATATGAATTGGTTAGCGATTACCCCACTATCAAAATTTGCTTCATTCCACATTACTTGATGAAATGTTTCATGAACTATTGTTCTCCTCTTCCAGGAAGAAGGGTTTTCAGTTAGCCATATATTGCCAATAGGCCAAGCAGTAGGCGTTGCATCAGGATTAAGATGCCAAAGCTTATAGGTTAGCTCAACCCCAGGATAGCTACCAACAGTGAAATAATGTAAAAAGGTACTGATTTCTTTGGCTATTTTTAGAATATAAAAGCCAGCAAATCTTTGTGTATTATTACTATCTGCAGCTTGAAATACAATTGGGGAGGAGCTACTACCAATTGAATTTTTTTGTAGATTTTTAAAGTCATCATATCTCACACCAGAATTACGAATTTTAGTATCTGGGAAAGATGTATACCACCTACTGATTTCAGAATCATTAGGAGATTTCAAGTGAACTCTAGTTTCTAAAAGATTAATTGAAGGATCTGCAATGTTATAATGTGCGCATATAAGGAAGTTATCGTTAGGGTTTATTGTAAATAAAATTCCATGAATCACATCATCAGAAGTCCTCTCTGAATAAATTAGTTCTCCTAAGTCAGGATTTGTATCACCTCCATACTCATAATCTGGCCATAAGTCAGTAGCATAAATATCAACATTGATTCCTGATGGAAAATTTTCCCACCTTCCAAGAGGGCCACCCTGATAGGGATTCAATAATTCAAACTTTATGTGAAAATCAACACCAATCCGAAACACCAAAGGATTAGCTGGCGAGCCAAGTTGTGTCCCACTGAAATTTTCATAATAGCCTTTTTCGCCGCTAGTAGACAACCAATAATTGGTCCCTGAGTTGGCTTTCGTCGACCATTCAGCTGGGAGTGGTGGCAAGTCACTAGCCATACTAGCAATCGGTGCAAGTATTTTAAAGTACAAATCTGGTGGGCTACCGTTTAGCCAGCCATCTTCAGGGATGTCGATTTGGAAAAATGCTACCCCGTTATCATTTGTGGTAGCGATAGCCAATTCGTCATCCGAGTTCAGAAAAGTGTCATAGTCCATTAGTTTGACGGTGAGCCCTGGGTCAACAGGGGCGTATTCAGGTAAAGCTCCAGTGGGAGAACCAGGATTCCAAACTTCAAACTTAATATAGGCCCTCATCACATTTGCACTGAAATCGGCTATAGCGGTAATCAGCGGATGGTTATGCCATTTAGAGAAATAGTTATTAGCAGTGTCTGTAGGATCAATAAATAACGGAAAACGCTGTATGAAAAGTAGCGGATCTACCCTGGATGCATAGAAAACATAGCTAACTGAGCCAGTCTCTACCTCCGAAGAGTACATTTTGAGCACAAATTCCGGGTGACTATCCGCGTTCAGCGTGGTCATGCCAATATCATCCCCACCGCCCACGGCCAATTGCTTCTCTCCGAGCATTAGGCGGTCTAAAAATTTGTTCTCCTTTTCTTCTCTAGTTCCTGGTGCGTTCCCTTCAGTCTCCATCCAGGACAGGTCCAAAATTGCATCCACTACATCAGGCATAAGTGCCTGCATATCGGACCTAAAAGTAGCAGCATCTACTCCTTCAATCAGAATGTAGGCGGGGATAAAGACTCCATCCAGTGGCGAGCCTCCATCAGGACTATCGGGTAGAGTTTTCAGCGCCTGCCCAACAATAGGAAACAACTCCAACAAAACGCCTCCTTGAGTGGTGGTGGTAATCTCCGAATTAACCGTAAAGTCGGATAATACAGGTGCATAACTCGTATTCGCAGGTAAATAAGTAACCATTCCACTAAACATACTCTTGACACCTAGTGGCGAGGTAATAGTAGAATAGGTATATATGATACCATCTAACCCGTTAAACACCGCAACAGGCTGAGGGAGGCTGGCATAATGCCCACTTGGGTCATCCCCTGCTTGCTCCACTGCCGGTAGCTGTACAGGCAAGTGACCATCAGAAATAGGTGCGTATTGATCCTCAAAGATTGGCATTGTCAGAGATTTATGAATAAGATAGAAAGAGAGCTATTGAAAATATTATCCGAAAAAACTGCTTTGGTGAATCTATTCTACATTTGGCCCACCATCGTCTATTTGGAATTCATTTTGGCAGGCTTCTGCCGGAATATCATTCTTTGGAGTGGCCTCTGCCACCTGTTCCCAAGTCGTGAAATCGGTAGCTTGTCTTAAATAATCCAGCGGAGTATATGGTGTCGCTTGTTGAGCCGTGAAGTAATAAGCTCCACTCACTACATCTGCTAATCCAAGAATAGATAAGCCGGCGAGATGGGGATGCGTCCGGGAATTTCGTGACGGCCAAGGTACAGCATCATTACTGGTCAGCCACTCGCCTCCATTCTGGATTCCGGATAATACACGCCCACACAGAGTCGCATGATTAGCCAGAAAGGTCCATTCTCCCTGAAATAGAAACAAGGCATCAGGCTTAGTGGTACTAATATTTACGCGATCATGAGGGGAGTTTCCATCTGATCTCACACAAAAATCACCACTGAATTCACCATTGATTTTGAAGTTTTGAGCGAGCATCCCAGTCCCGCTATTATGAGAGGGCAAATCAAAGCAAATGATCGAGCCCGCTGGGATAATTTCTTCTCCCACATAGGTGATTCTGTGCGAAGCAATTTCAATTGGTGCATTATCCTCGGGAGCATGCCAATAATTTGTGTGTACACCAGCTGATGCACCTCCTTCATAAATAGCATTCGTAATACTGAAAAAGGTGAATCTTTTGAGATCTACAATTGTCGCAATTAGAATCCGGTCATTCCCATAATGAATATTATTATCAAACCCGATTAAAGTGAGATCACCTGGAAAAAGAACAGTGCCACAAGTCTCCTCAATATCAGCACACTTATCTTCACATAGTGGTGCAGGCAGTTCTACAAAACCATAATTAATTTCACATTTAGGATCATCAACAAAGCGAATAATTATTTCGTAAACGCCAGGTACTAGTTCGTCAAACTGAAATGTATTGAAGTAGGTATCTCCTCCATCAATACTGTACTCAATATCACCTTTACCGTCAGCAAAAACGGTAATAGCACCATCTTTACCTTTCCCTGTACATGAAGGTAGTACACACTTAACATTTTCAATTGTAAGACCACAATCATTAGAGAGGCTCATGACATATAATGTTATGCTCCCAAACAGCTCTTTCCTGCATTTGGGGCTTAGAATTAAATGATAAAACTATGTAACCTTGAAATGTTAATTATTTCAAGAGCGCTTGTATAGAGAGTAGATACCTAATCGCAGCCCAACGAAACCCCAACGAAGGGTCAGATCGCAAATAGAAATCTTCCATAAGGTCGACTTCATATTTTTTGACCCGAATCTTCGTTGAGCTGCTATTAGTTGATTCTTATTTTTAAAGATTATATTTTCCTGTTATTTCAAAAGTACATCTTCTTTTTCAAAGATGCAATAACTTTAATAGTTAATTCTAAAATTGTGTACTTGGCTATTGACGTACTTATTCTAAGCGTTGGTATATCTCAATATTGTGGGGCAGAATTTTATTGAGGCAGTCTAAAATACTGAAGATCATGAATAAGAGATAGGTTAGTCAGGGCTAGTAATCATAACTATTCAGAAGAAAATCTTGATATTGCTTACCTTTATAAAAAAAGTACTCCTAACATATATAGATGCCAGACATCATCAACATCATCTGCCTAGAATCCGAGGCTCTTAAGTCGCTAGTCAAGCAATTGGCTATAGAGCTAAAGGACGACCCTGCCGATGATTGGATCAACGAAAAGGAAGCAATGGGCATTCTCGACATTGCTTCCAAGACCACTTTTCAGAAATACCGAGATACAGGTGAGATAATATTCAGTGTAGTAACTGGTAAGAAATACCTCTACAAGAAATCTTCTATTTTATCCTTTATCGAAAAGCGTTCAAACCAATAATCATGGCTAGTAGCGATCCATTAGCAGAAGGCTTCAATGCCGGATATATTATAGAAAAACATCAACCAGAGCTAGCTCAGCAGTTGAATACTGCAGTTGAAAGTGTAGAAGATGAATTCTTTCAAGGGTTCGTTGCGGGTAGTCAGCAATATGCTAAGGAGCGCACGCAAAGTAAGACGATCTCTAAACTGAGGGATGCTTCTCGTTCTATCCCCCGCCCTACTCGTGATCGAGGTAAGGATGATAAGGATAAAGGGTTTGAGATTGACCGCTAGTTATTGCGGTGAGTGAGCGACCTTCTTCTTTACAAAAGAAATAAAAGCCCCATTAACATTATTGGGCTTAAAGCCATCCAAGAGAGCTTTTGAGAATTGCGAGTGTAGATCATTAAAGTCCCAGCCAGTATTCGCTTGTTCGGTGATCCTACGCGCTTTTCCGATGGTTTCAGGGCTGATCATCGGTAGATCAAAAATATCAACTGTTTCTTTTCTGGCTTTGAAGTGCACCATATCATTCTCTATCAGGCGAATGAAGTAATCCGGTAAGTGGTTGTTTTTCTCAATCTGTCGGATGAAGAAACGGAATTTCTTGAGCGTTGAGGTTGATCCCGTTTTCTCTTTGAGTTTTTCCAAACTGATTTTCCAATCACTACTTCTGCCACAATGTTTGCGGGCTATTTCGTAGAGCCTGCGTTCCAGGGCTTTCCCCAAACGAAAGTAGTCTCGATTGATGGTGAGTACTTCTTTACCCAAAATGGAATTATAGAACCAATCCGAGAGCGTGACTTCCAATCTTACCATGCGATTTTTAACCTTACTGCTTTCGATGATTTCGTAGCTATCGATCAGTCCAAAGGCTTTGGTGATTTCTCGCTTATTGGTCTTGATGTTGGTCTTGATGCTAACGCCTTTTAAGCGATCTAGCGCATTCTTTAGTAATTCATAACCATTACCGTTGGTTGGCCGATTAGTAGCCACTAATAGGTCGTGGCTGGAAATACGCAAGGTTTTAGGCGGTACAACTCCTTTGTTAATTTGCTCCATTAACAAAGAGCCACAATACAGCAGAACGTCTTTATCAAATATCGTTGGCAGACCATCGGTATTGGGTTTGATGATTACACTGGCTGTGCCATTTTCGTACACCAGATTCCTTAAGTCTTTCTTCTTTGAAAGACTAAAGATCGGATGACTCATGGAAGCCATATCGTCTTTAAAAGGAAGATTATCGAAGATGTCAGCGATGAAGAAATCCTTGGTCGGATGTCGATCCGGTAATAAGGGTAAGTTTTCTTTTGGGTCAAATAATACGCTTTGCATTCCCTCCTCTTCGCAATTTCAGGAACCAGAATAGCAGTATTTTTAGTGCTGACAAGCCTTTTTTTCGCAGTTTTAGGAACCGCTAAACAAGAGGTGATTTCCAGCCCTCCCCTACCCTTTGGAATTCCACCAAAGACGTTCGCAGTTTCAGGAACTTTCGTACGCAATTTCAGGAACCATCGTTCGGAACTTTAGGAACTTTCGTACGCAGTTTTAGGAACCGCTACTTTTCCCAAAGCTAAGGTTTGCTAGGTTTACAGCCCGCTTATAAGCCCCGTAACACTACACTAACACTATTATAACGAAGTTAGTAACACTAGAGAGCTTGGTAAATTTAAATATTCCAAATAACCTATAAGTAATTCGCTAACGCGAATCGGTTTTTATATATGAGCTATTGAAAGATAAAAAAGAAAAAATTCCAGGTAAGCTCATCGTTGAAAAAACATTCCTAATTGTAGAACTCGGTTCTTTGTAGCAAGAAAGCGTGCTTATTGGTTTTATTGCTTTCTCTATTTCGTGCTAGAAATATTTACGACTAGTTGATAAGCCAGAAACCTTCCTAGCCATAAAGCACGAAAATAGCCTATCGTGATTTTATTGCATCGTGCTAACACGAAAGCTTCTTTTTCACCCATCTTTCTATCGTTTTTTCTTTCCTCTCGCTATGGGGTCATATAAGCTAATTGTACTTGAACCAATAGAAGGAGTGAGATGAAAATAGGCGTTTTATCGCAGAAGGGAGGAGTCGGAAAATCTACCCTCGCCAGAGCATTAGCCGTTGAATATGCCCGTAATGATTGGGAAGTTAAAATTGCGGATATGGATTTGAAACAATCTACCTCAACGATTTGGAACCGTAAACGAATGGATAATGGTTTTACTCCCAAAATTGCCGTAGAACCATTTTCATCGGTAAAAGATGCTTTGAAAAATGACAGTCAGTATGACCTAATCATTTTTGATGGTGCAGGGCAGGCGGATGTACAAACCTTGGAAATCGCAAAGGTGTGCGACTTCATCATCTTACCTACTGGTGTCACCGCTGATGATTTGGAACCTCAGGTTAAATTGGCACATGAACTCAAGAAAAAAGGAATAGCCAGACAGAGGATAGGCATGTGCTTAAGTCGGGTAGGTGGTAGTAAAAATGAACTGGAAGCCGCAGAGGAATATATCAAAGCAACGGGTTATACCTTTTTGGGCTTGATTGCAGAAAAGACCTCCATTGGGCAATGTTCCGACAGTGGTTTGGCAGCAAATGAAACCAAATATGATTCGATCAATCGCATTGCTGATCAACTTATTCAAAATATTTACAATCACATTGAGCAACTAGCAAAAGAGGAGGTTCGTTATGGCTAATCTTAAAAAACCTAATAAGTCACTTGCCCGTAAGGGAACACCACCAGCAGAAGAGGAAGCCAGTAACAACCTCACTATTGTAGAGAAAAGCGAGGAAAACTCAAATATCCAAGCTTCCAAAGCACCCAAGGAAGAAATCAGACCGCTTAATTTTAAAGTACCGAATTCTTTCCGAAAACGGTTTAAAAATTATGCCGTGAATAACGACGTAACCATGTCAGAATTACTGGTTAACTGCTTTGAAGCGTATCTAGTAAAACAAGAAAACAAGTAATCTTCCTAGCACGATAGCACGATTTCGTGCTATCTATTTAAGAGGTCTTCATGTCTCCAATTATCAGCTACAATGCCCAATGGGCTAAGGAAAATATTTCTTTACCCGATCTTTTAAGTGCCTTTGGTCACGATCCGGTAAGTGTCACCAAACATGGTTATGAATATTGGTATAATTCCCCTTTTCGCTACGAAAAAGAGCCAAGCTTTCATACGTCCTATTTGGGAGGAAAGTGGATATGGAATGACTTTGGTCGCGGAGACATACAGGGCAACGGTAATGTCATTGGCTTTTTACAACTCCACGAGAATGTAACCGTCAGTGAAGCATTACAGATTCTACGCAATCTCTTTCCCCATAAAGGGCAGGGGGTGCTTTGGAGTAAAGTGAACAAGCTTCCATTATTCCAGGACATTTCCTTATCTCAAAAAGAATTAGGTGCAGCACCCGCAGAGAATAATCTTGAAATCACTAAAGTTAGGGAGCAAGTTTGGGATAAATCCTTGATTGGCTACTTAGCAGGTGAGCGGAGCATTGATTATCAGTTGGCCGTAAAATACCTCAAGCATATTTCTTACACCAATAAGAAAACGGGCAAGATTTATCAAACGCTTGGTTTTGAGAATGAATCTGGAGATTACGAGTGTAGAGATAAATTTTTCAAAGGCATTCTTAAATCGCCTAATGCCGAGGATAGGAATACAGCAAAAGACATTTCCTACATTCCGGGATCAGAGAAGAATAGCGTTGCGGTATTTGAAGGCTTTATGGATTTCCTGACTGTGCTAACACTTAAAAAAGTGCCCGTACTTCCCGTAGATGTGATTGTTCTTAATATGGTGAATATGAGACGGAGAGCCATTGATTTTATCAAGCAATCTAATTACGAGCATATTTATACCTTCTTTGACAATGACCAGTCTGGTGAGAAAACGACCACGTTCTTCAAGGAGGAATTAGGGCAAGGGGTGAAACCACAAAATCACCTTTATCAAGAATTCAAAGACTATAATCAGTATCTGCAAGCTAGAAAGGGCTAGCTTTTTCTTTTCAATAGCATATCTAAATTGGGGCTTCCGCCGCTTAGAATAGCGTCGGGCAGGCTATCCACGACGGTGATCCAATGGATACCGTTTTCAACGGCCCGTTCCTATCCCTAAGCCGGAGTCTCTTCCGTTTTATACCAGTTCTCTTCTGCGAAAATGGCTTTTACGTCAGCTTTGAAGGCTTTGTAGTCGAAGGGAGCTACAAATTTGTGCTCGTGATCTGCAATAGTATCAATTCCTTCCAGGAGGGCTTTTTCCATTAGCCTGATGACCGTTGCTTCATCAGCAGCTACGATCTCCTCATAAGGCACTCGTATTCCAATGTCTACACTGGCTCTTTTGGGAAAGTAGTCACTGCCTACCCAGCCGGAAAAATTAGGCGTTAGTTTTTCTATAACTACGAAAGTGAAGTAGAATTTGGCGATACCATCACCGTATTTTTTCAGATCAATCTTTTCCCCTAATACTTCTAGAAAAAGACCGGGATCTACTTTGGGGTATAGCTCATGCCAGATGCGGCCAGAGATAAATATCTGCTGGTCTTTAGCTTGTGCTTCCAAGGTTAGTAAATGTTCTTCTTTAGCTATCATATTTATTCCCTGGTGGTCGTAATATTATTATGTCCCGCTCCTTTGCTTCTGGCAAAAACGGATAATTATAAATCATTATTTTCTCCTGCTTGAGGCATTCTCCGTACGTTCCCCAGAACAGTGGTAAGAATAACAAGTTCTCTGCTCCATAGTTTCCATTGGGATAACGCTCAGATTCTTCTTTTCTGGTAACACCATACTTCCAAACGTTTCCTTTGTATAAAAATATAACTTTCTGGGCAGAAGGACAAGCGTAGCAGGGGTAAACACCATCCTTTGTAGCTACTAGCGCATATTGGACAGCATTATCGATTTCTTCTAACTCTTTAGCAAGCTTTGCTTCTCGCTTAGAGGATAAAGCCATATCTCCTTCTGGATTCACCACTAATCCCGGGGGAAGGTCTTTTTGTGACCTATAATACTTTCGCCCTACATACAGGCTTCCCAAAGCTATAAGAATCAATAACAGGATCGGCAACCAGCCTGAAGGACGTGGTGAATTATCTTCGGAAATAATTCTCAAAGTAGAAGAGGAAGAATGATTGGAAGGCTCTAATTTCCTAGCAGAGCTTTTAAGGCTAAACATGAGCTATTTGGCTGGTAAACAGCATCCAAAGCTACGACAAAGTCTAAATAATCAGCACTATTAAGTAGTTAAAAATTAAGATTTATTACTAAGGGTTTCACCCTCGCGCCTAGCAATAAAAATAGGCTGCGACCGTGTGGTGAGCCGATGGCTCTCTGCCCGCACCACTCTCATCGATTTTTCTTTGCTGTTGCTACCCCACTGTTCGGCCACGAGGCAGAAGGGTATAGCGCAAATGCTATAACCCTTTAACAACAAGTAGGAGAAGTCCAAATGAGTAAAATAGATACAAACGAATTGAAAGCAGCATTGGAGCAGTTTTCAGGAACAGAGAAATATTATTTCAACCCATTATTTCCCGAACATCGATATACGGATGGTATCAAATTTCTGGCAACGGAGGCGGGAGCATATTGGTTCATAGATTTCATCTTCTCTTACTGTGAAGTTCCTGCGCTGGATGGAGAGGAATTTCAAGTCTGGAAACTTGTGGTCAATGCTGATGAGTCCGCATCAATCAAAGTCGAAGATGGAAATAGTAATCTGCTCAAGGAGTTCAGAATTCCATTCACGGATTTTCCACTCCCACAAATAGAGCTTTGGCTAGTTGACCAAGTACTGATTTTACCAAGTGAATATTAATACAGGAGAAAACATGGAACGAATCACCTTAATAGATACGATACAAAGGCAAATGGAAAATGATGACGAGAACCGTCACAGACAGGAGAAATACCTATTTCAAGCCTATAAGGACGGTAAAATTGATGACTTCTTAATCGCATTGTGCGGATGGAGTTTTAAAACAATAATAGAATTGAACGAGGAAGAAAATGAACATTAAGGAATTTGAAAAATATCTAAAAAAGGAAGGCGGCTATTATTACCGCTCCAACATCACCGTACATTATTACGAAGATGAGGAAACAGGCAAGTGCGGTTTCTGGGGTAATTACAAAGGCGATGAGACAGAAGATTTCGACAGTCTGCAAGCGCTCATGGACGCGCACAGCTGGGTAGAGCTACCCGTTTAAAGTTTTTCTTGCTTGATGCCAAAAGCAAGATATTTTATCAATCCTAAACAAAGGAGAATAATCATGGCAAATAACAATACTGTAAAACTAATCGGCTTCTTAGGAGCGGAAACAAAAGTGATCGAGAGTGAAAGCAAAACCTTCGCAATTTTGCGTTTGGCAACAGCTGATTCCTACAAAGACAAGGAGACCGAAGAATGGAAAGACAAAGCTACGATCTGGCACGATGTCATCCTATTCAGTCCTGCGCTGATCGAAGAAGCTAAAGCGTATGAGAAGGGAGCTAGACTGGAAATAAACGGTTCCTTGAATTATCGGGACTTCAAAGTACTTGAGGATGGGAAAGAGTTTACCAAGAGAGAAGCTTCTATAATTGCTTATAAAGTAAAACAGGCACCGCCGAAAAAAGAACAGGCGAGTGCTTAGTGCGCTTTTAAAGAGCGATTTTTCGCCCTTTTTACTGCATCATCTCAAAGTCAATGGAACTGACATAAACATCCTTTCCTTCGGAAGTACTAAATGAACTTTGGGGTTCTTTGATCCATAGCACTTGATGCTGAATAATGTGGTCAAAGAGTTTTTCCAGATGACCTCCTCGGATCGTTACCACCATGCGGGTAGTCATCAAGGTAATGGAGTTCGTACCATTAAAATCCATCGGGGAAATAATGTCATGGTAATGAATCGCTTTTTGTTCCCCAATAGAAGTCACGAATTTCAGCGCGATGGCATTGCCTTCTCTAGCATCGGCAATGCCATAGAATTCATTATTTCCCCGATATTTTAGGGCAGCACTGCTCTCTCGCTTAATCAGAGAGGGGATACTATTACTTTGCTCTGATCGGTGCATTCTTTACGGGTTTTATCGGTTTTGAAACAACGCTAATAATGGCAGCTTTTTTATCCTGCCACTTTTCGTTGATGTTTGCAACTTTTGATTTACCAGCTTGGTAAATTGAGCCGATAACTTTGAGCTTATCTTTCATTGATTTCTCTGTCTTGACCAGTTCCTGCCCTACTTCTGAGGCGGTCATCCGCTGTGCAGATCGTTGAATTGAGCTGAGTAAACCCTGCTTATCATCCGTATGGATGGATATGGCAAATTTGCCACGGGAGGCAGATACATAAAATTGCTCTTTACTTGCTGCTCTTCCCGTCATGGAAGATTGCATGATAATAACCCGATTAACGGATTTTCCCTGTGAGGCGGGGGAAGTCGTATAATAGCCATGGGTCAGGTTACCAAAATTTCGTGCTAGCACGATTTCGTTCTTTCCTGTTGATGCTCGAATATTCCCCTGTTTATCAAATCCCGTCACCGTGAGGATATTGCCATTATTGAGTCGGGCCCGCTCATTGGAAAATCCGTTCTGGGTAATCCTGATTTTATCCCCTTGTGATAAAGCTAATGTCTCGGAACGATACACCGAAAATTTAGACGCTTCAGTCATGGGTAAAACTACCCCTTTCTCTTTTTTCTTTTCACTAGCATCCTGGTTTCCTATTCTCACTAAACCGTTTTCATCTTTTCCCAAAACCTGGTACTTAGTGCCACGTTTTATGCCTCCCTTGATATTTTGGTGAAACTGGATGATTTGCCCTGCTTCATATTGGGTATGATCCTGCTTCTGTGCATCGGTCAGCGACAGGTTTTTCTGAACCTGAAAAACCTTTTCCTTACCGCTTAAAACGCCTTCCGTTTTAAGCTTGTCACGGATCGTTTCCGTAACCCCTTGTCCCTGAGCATGGGTAGTGGCTACGATGAGCACATTCTCCTTGTTCTTCAGTGAAGTAGCGTATTCATTGGCGATATTTTCTTTGGCTTCCTCAAAACTATCAGCTTCTCTGATCGCTCCCATCTGCTCAAGGGTTTCGTAGCCTTTTTCCAGATTTCCATTCGAGATGGATTTTACGGCACTGCGATAATCCGCATTTTTTTGCCTTTGTATTTTGGTAATCGTAGCGGGTTTTATACCACCAAACTGCTCGATAATGCGTAGCGCATCACCTCGCTCAACCGATCCGTGTTGTTTAATATCACCCGTTAAGAGGATGCGAGCATTTTGCTGTTGTGCCACTTCTATCACTTGGTTCATGGTTTTATTGCCTACCATACCTGCTTCATCGACCCAGATAAAACCATCTTTTACCGACTCCTGAAGCTTCTCGCTTTTGAGTAGTTCGGCAATGGTCGTAGCATTTTCAAAACCATCGGCTCTTTGCACTTCACGGGAGGCCGCAGAGGAGGGCGCAAAGGCTCCAAAATTCACCCCTTTTTCTCTCATTCCTTCGGCGACTTCTTTGATTGACCAGGTTTTTCCCGTTCCTGCATCACCCGTAACTACGGTGATAAAATCTTTAGAGGTGAGGACGTGCTGAACGGCTCCGACTTGCTCCTCAGTCAATAACTTATTCTTGACTTGATAGTCATTGTGTACTGGTTCGAAAATGGCTCTGCCCTGTTGTGTTACTTGCTTGAGTTGTTGTTCTTCAGCGATCGCTTCTTTGGTGGTATAGATGGTTTCATTTCGTTGCTCGTCTCTCCTACTGTGTATATCTTCTCTACCATTCAATTCCTTACGCAAGGATTCGGGAGAAACTGTCCCTATGCCACGTTTTAAAGCAATGGTGAGTAGTTCTTTTTCGCTGGCTACGGATTTCCGCTCAAGCGTGTGATCAAGTGCATAGTTGATCGCCTCTTTAGCACTAAATCCGCCATTTTTATTTTCAATAGCATAACCCAAGCCAACTACTCGCTCCGTAATCTTAGACAGGGAATCCATGCCACCGCCACTCGGTGGCGGCTCACTTTTTGCGCTTCTGATCAATTCCCGCTCACTTTCTGAAAGACGTGATCTCCATTGCATCCGAATATCTTCCTTGTCATACCCCGTGCGTTTGCTCGCACGGGTTTTCGCGCCTAGCTCCGCTTTGTCTTCCGCATAGGACAGCCCAAGGGCTTCCGATTTTTCATTAATCTGGCGAGTGCGATTAGAGAATTTCTCGATGGTGCTACGCCCAAAACCTTTGATCTCAAAATCGCGCTCATTGCGCTCAATTTGATAGCCGACTTGTTGCAGCTTATCGGCTAATCGAGCGTTGAAAGCCGCTTCGAAATAAGGGGCATTGGCTTTGATCTCGCCAAACTGTGCCGCTTTGAAACGCTTTTCTTTTTTATCATAAGTAGCATTGAAGACAAAAACATGCTGGTGTAAATGTGGATCTGGAATACCGCCAACTGGTCTGGCATCTTCGTGCGTAAATGCTCCCCAAACAAGATTTTCAGTAATGCGATTTTCATTTCTTCCTCTGCCTCTTACTCTGGTTGCTGCTTCTTTTTCGATCTCTAACATGGTTTCTTTAACCGCTTCATCGAAGGATGAAATAATCTCTTTATCTTGAGTTTGAGAATAGATAATGGAGACGGATTTTGGGACTGAAAAAGTAAAGTCATATCCTACCCGTCTTGCGTTAGAATTGCGGGCAGTAAGTTGGTCGCCGGTGAGCGGATTTTGGTTTTTTGCCAGCATGGCAAAATCGTCTTTTTTGATCTCACCCGTCAGTCCAATTTGCTCCGCAGTACGTCCTTGCCACCGTCCGACGACCTCTCCTTTTTCGGCGTAATAATCGGACTTCGACAAACCTTCGTCAAAGTATTTGGTGGCACCTTCAGCGGACTTACTTACCGTAATTCGAAGCATATTTGACGTGTATTTTAGTATTAAAAGTTAGTTACAGGCGTCTCCCCTTAGCATAGCTAGAGGTCTTGAAAGCAAGTTACCATGAGTTGTAAATCAGTGCAATAGGGAGGTTTGGGAAAAGACGGGAAAATTAATATTGCAATCCAGCCTAAAATGTAAAAAGAGTACTTTTGTTATAATAAAAAACCAAATACCCTTGCTTGCAAATTGACATGAAACAGCCTAGAAATTCCTAATTCTAACGTCAATAGAAGCCGATAATCATTAGATAATCAGCTTCTTTACGAAAGACTAAAAAAGTCACAATTGTGACCCTATTTCTTCCTTTTTTCTAAAATGCGTTTAGCAGCTTCTTTAAGTACCTTACTAGTACTATTGTCGCGAATTCCCTTCAAGAATGAAGAAGGACGATGCTTAAGCACTTTCTCAGCTTTTTCATCCTTGAGTTCTTTACGCAGTCCTTGGGCATAGAAGCCAAGTAATACTAATGCAATCAGAAGAATAATAACTAGTACATTCATGATTAGGCTAGTTTTAGTGAAGAAAAAAATTCACTCATAGCCTATCAGATAATGGTTAAAAAAGGGTTAATGACCTGAAGAAATCATTTCTATTTGTGCAGCTTTATTGAGAATATCCTGTATACCTGATTGAATAACACGTACGACGATAACTGTTTCTTCTACTATTTGATGATATTCTATCTCATTATTTAAAACGATTGGATACATCTGCCGAACTCCCTTGTCAAAAAACGTAGCTCTTTTTTCAAATTCTTCGATATCGGATAAAGAGATGATTTCCTCCGCAGAATAATTAAACATTTTTTCATCTTGGATTGGGACTACCTCTTCGAGAAGTACCTCTAAAGCCTTCCCTGATGGGAATATAAAATTCAAACGGCTTAATGCATCCCTTTCATCACGAATAATACTGGCTACATTGGTCATTAAGCTGCTAACTTCATTTATAGAATCTATGTAAGTTAGAGGACCTCTTTTTGCTTTAATTCTCTGATTAAGGCGTACAGCTTCCCATTTGAGTCGGTGAATGTTCGATGCTCCATTGTATTTCATTACATTGACAAGGGAAGGGGATTTAGATAGGTACAAACCATCTATATTACTAATGACTTTTGCTGGCTCCTCTTTTAGATGATGTAGTTGACGGAAAAGAATAATTGTAATTAGTGCTAAAACACCTGCCATAATTGACAGTAAGGGTATAATCCTTTTTAGGCGTTTATAGCGGGTTGCGTTTTGATACAGGAGTATTCTATCGATAATTCGCCGATACTCATGATCGGCATCTGGAAGACTTCTGATTTTTCTACTGAATTGAGCTTCTCCCATCGCAAGTGCTTCCGCTATCTCCTTGTTTGAGGTAGAATTAAATATTATTATTCCATTCTCGATTTTATAATCACCAAAGTTTTCTTTGAGGAGTTCAAGAAAAGTATCCCTTGAATAATCAGTCAAGTTGTCCTTCATTATTAGTGCTTTTTGTCAATTCCAAGGCTGATCAACTAAGAATTGATCAGCTCTAATGTAAGTGTTTCTCAGGAAATTTCGCTTACTAGTCAAATAGTTCTTTATAATGCAGTCGCTTATTGATTTCACCCCTACTTAATACTTTAAAAGATGACTGAAATTCCGAGAGAAGTTGGCCTAGACAAATTATTAATCAAGTTTTCTAGTAGTTCTAGAGACTATTGGACAGTCCGTGATGCTACCCGTGGTACGCTCATTACTGGCGGGATCGGTTCTGGTAAATCTAGTTCCGTAGGAAAAATGATGGCCAAAGCCTTTCTGAAAAATGGCTTTGGGGGACTCGTACTTGCCGCTAAACCTGATGAACGACATGCCTGGGAACAATATGTAAGTGAAGTAGGGAGAGAACAGGATTTGGTAATAATAGAGGAAGGAGGTGACTACAGGTTCAATCCTTTTCAATATGAAACAGAACGAAAAGGTAAGGGTGCTGGGCAAACTCATAACCTTGTTAACCTCTTCATGAATATTTATCAAATGGGAAGGAATATTAATGGTGAAGGTATTGCTAAAGAAGGAGAGCGATTTTGGGATAATGCTTTAAAGCGGTGTGTTCGAAGATTGATTGACTTACTTAAGTTGTCTGGTGAAAATGTAAGTATTGGTAATATGTATGCACTTGTCATTACTACTCTTACGAATCAAGAATTAGACATGTTCAATAACATCATGGAAGGTGAAAATGAAACAAAAATCTTCCAGCAATTAGAGCGATGGGGAGAAGTGAATTATTATATCCGGTGCCTGTTCCAGGCCACAAAACGTGTCACAAATGAACAGGATAAACAAATAGCCAGGAAACTGGAACGTGATTATCACTTGGTGAAAAATTATTTTAATCGGGAATTTGCCAATTTACATGAACGCACTCGAACAATTATTGTAGAGTCATTTTTAGGAATAGCAGAACCTTTTCTAAATGGTCTGCTTTACGAATATTTCGCTAATGATACTACAGTATATCCAGAGTGGACATTTGATGGAAAGATCATTATCGTGGATTTCCCCATTAAGGATTATTTAGAGGCGGGAGCCTACGCACAAGGCATATTCAAATTGCTTTTTCAACAAGCGGCTGAAAGACGCCAATTCGGAGAGTGGAAAAAGCCAATATTTCTTTGGGTGGATGAGTCCCAATTATTTCTGACCCCTTATGATCAAGTATTTCAAACCACAGCTAGAAGTGCAGGAGTAGCTACTGTCTTTATTACTCAGAACATCAGTAACTATTATGTAGCAGTTGGAGGAACAAATCCTACTGCTAGAGTCGACAGTTTACTGGGCAATCTAGCAACGAAGATCATGTTGTGTAATAATGATGCAGTTACTAA
Source organism: Lewinella sp. (assembly GCF_050633125.1). Lineage (NCBI taxonomy): Bacteria > Pseudomonadati > Bacteroidota > Saprospiria > Saprospirales > Lewinellaceae > Lewinella > Lewinella sp. Next base: position 4,781 of record NZ_JBOEFX010000164.1, on the reverse strand, counting down.
CGAGTGGGCGGCCCGAACCATTGGCCAAGACTTTCGTGGTGTCGGTGGAATAAGCGCAGGTCAATACAGCAATTTTAGTCTTAATCAACAATGGCATTATCAAATCGCTCCACGAGAGTTTACTACTCTAAAGACGGGAGGAGAAGTAAATGGGTTTGAGGTGGAAGCAGTGATAACTGTGGCTAGTAAAATCTGGTCCAATAAGAAAAATTTCCTAAAAACGTCTTTTGATCAAAAATTCTAATCATGTTGCAAAGATCATTAAGTCGGTTTGAAAAGCAATCCTTGCTTGGTGGATTGTCGTATTTCAACAACAACAACCTCCTACTTGGAATCATATCATTCGGATTCTTCTTTGTCGTCAGCATAATAAGTACACCTTGCAAACTTATACTTAGGGAAAAACTGGGAGAGAGAGTTATTGGACTTTCTTCTTTTGCAATCTTTCTTTTATGGTATGCCTTCGTCACGAGCATTATTCTAATCTTGATTGGGCAATATGGAGAATCTAGCTTTCTGATGCAATGGAGTAAGATGTCTTTCTTTGGAGCAGCTTCATTTTCATGGAAGACATTTTTTTTCAACGTATTTCTGGTTCTAATCAATCCAATTTTTGCATTTGCCATTCTTTTTTTGGCAGAAGGAATAAATCATTTTGCAAGATGTATCAAAATGATTCGGGACAAGAAAATTTCATATTCCTATTTCAGAGGTGATTCCAGATACTTCAAAAAATGGATAGGGAAAAAACTGTGGGGGCATGCAATTGATGGTACTACCCATAAGCTTTTGATTGAGCCGTTTATGGTTTTCAAGTACAGCTCTATCATCTTGCTTTTGAGTATTGTAACAATGCGCATGCAACCTTCCAGTAATTCATACGAAGCCATTACCCTGATTTTTAATTCTATTAGCATTGGAAGCTTTTCAATATCAATCATTTTTTTGCTCGGAGCGATCGCTCTTTTCGCAGAAGAAATTTTAATTCTTAAACACCAACGAGATGCATTACTTGATATGATTGACAGTGAATATGATCTGAAACAGGTACTCGATTCGAAAGAATTAGTTTCCGTTGATTTTTCGGATTCTACCACACTTGACTTAATAAATCAAAAAAGCGAAATATGAAACTTTTCAAAATTTACGGCTATACACTACTTTCGATTACAGTGGTCAATTTAATTTTTTTTATCGTCGGACATTTTTTTTCAGACCCTGATTTTTTATCCGATGAGAGTGATTATGTTGCTCCAAAAGAGGAGTGGAAAAGTATTCTTGAGGGAAAATGGGAATTTGAAAGAAAAGTTGTGTCTCCTGTAGATTTAATGATTTATGATGGGTTAGTCACTTATTTTCCAGATGGACGATTTAAAAGACATGTCAACTGCAAAATTTGGGAATTCTTATTTCCTTATCAACTGTCTGAAGGGGATGATCAATATAGAAATGGGGAACTGGCCTATCTTTTCGTCGGAATCGTTACAGGCACATGGAGTATTGATGAGAATAATTTTTGGAAAGAGGAATCAAGTATATGCGAATTCGATCTCAGGTATTCTAGTTCAATGTATCAGTATCGGTTTGATAGGGAACCAAAGTGGGCAGTAGATTTTTACTGCAACACAAGAAGATACGGAGATGTTGCAGACGGATATGAGGACATAGAGATTTTGGAATTTTCCAAAAGTAGAATTCGAATAAAAGCCATAACACTGGATTACAAAATAATAAGTATAGTATTAACTCCTATTGAATCATAAGCATCAATCAAGTTCAGCGAGGTATTTTTCAATAGGATACTTGCTTGTTATTTGATTTAACTCGGCTTCTGTGTACTCCTTTCTGAAATAATCAAGTGCCTTATGGAAGTATTTTTTTGCTTCGTCGGTTACTAGGTCATGGTACTCTAGCATAGCGATTAGGAGTAGCAGAATTCCGTAGCAGCATTCCATGAATTCTAGATCATCCACATGGTTGTCAGCAAGTAACTTGTAGTAATACTTGGCTCTTTCACGATGCTTTGGAACTCCTATGCCATTAATGTAACAATCTGCCAAGATGTACTGAGATTTTGGGCACCCTTCATGGGCATCCTTAATGAATTCCACCATTAAATCGGGCGATATTTTCTCCGTTTCACACATATCCAATTATATGTGGTCTACAGAATTTTGTCAAATCTATTATTAATAAAAATGCCAGTAAAATGCCGATTGTAAAAAGTTTTTTCAATTTTTTGAATAAAGTAGCAAACAAGCGAAAAAGTGGCAAAATATCCCCTCCTGCTAAAGGTCAAGCAAGTAAGACGGGAAAGGGNNTGTACATCCTAGAGAGCAGAAATTTGTAGACAAAATTAATGATGAGCGTGGGCAAGCTGCGAATGCAAAAACAAGCCGGGATCAAGGAAGGTCTCCCGGTAGTTTAGGCAAGCTTGAGAATGCTACATCTACCCGTGATATAGGCGAGGAGCGAGAGAAGATAATTGACCAAATCAAATCAAGTAGGGGCCCTGGCAAGCAACTTGAAGAGTCAATGGGAAGGCATGAAGAACGATTAGGAACTAGCAGTAAGGTCAAAGAAATACTGGATAAAGGAGAAGCGAAGAGTAGCAGCTCCTGGGAGGAGAGAGTGCTAGACAATAAGGATCTAAAATTCGAAATTCCTGATGAAATAACTGAACCAAATAATTCTCTTGAATTACTTAAAACCAATAGCAGTGTTGCACTTCAGCCGTTAGCTCATAATAAGTTAAACGATATTCCTCAATCTGAAAAACCGAATAAAGTTGTTGGATTATTGAAAGCAGAATCAGAAGGTAAAAAGCTTTCAGAAGATGGTCTTTCAAAGCCCAAAGTGCTCAATATTAATGACTTGGTGACAAAGCCTGCTCGAGTTATTTTTGACAAAGAGACTGAGAGTTTTTTCGAAGAACTGCAACGTGATGTAGAAGCAAATGAAGCATTCGAAGAATTACAGCCAGATGTAGAGTTTGGCGAAGGGGACGGAATGGAAATGGATTTTGACTAAAAAAACAATTTTAATATGCAAATCTTAGTACTCGCAGGTGTGCTTCTTGTTGGCCTTGGATACATTATAGTGCTTTTTGTACAATATGTTTTTAATGGAATTGTATCGTTAATTCACCTAATGCGGGATGAGATGGTACAAGATAGGTATGATAACTCTCTATTAGGCAAAATCGATTTTGCGAGGAAAAAAGTTCAATCAAAAATCGATGATGCCTCAAAAGCCATAACTAGACTTAGAAGTGACCAAGATAAAATTTCAAAATTCTTGGAATACCTAAAAATCCACCAGAAGGAGGAACATTCGCTAAATCTGCAAGAAACTATTTTAAAGCAAATCATCCTTCGGGAAAAAGAAATTGCTTTATTGGATAACTATATTATGCTGTTCAATGATTGCTTGCCTGCTATTGTTAAAGAGAAATCTGATCTCGACCTATTGTTTGAAATGGTAAAATTTGATCAAGGTGGGCAAAATGTCGATATGTATCTCAATCAGTTTAACAGTTTGCAGGATCGGATTGCAGATTACTCTAGCTACAACTTTTACAATATATCCGAAGCGGCTATCAATTCGATGAATAGTGAATATAAAAATATAATCACGGGTGCTGCACTTAATCATGCTATAGAAATCAAAGCAAAGCAGCAGGTTAATTTAGACTACGAATCGCTTAATCTAGAATCAAATGAATTATCAGACGATTTTCAGAACCTTGAGCAATTAGTTATGGATGATTTTAGGAAGTCAGTTAAAGATTTTGAAGTCTTAAAAAAAGAACTTCAGGAATTGTTGTCAGCTCGTCCCAATTAGTTGAAAACCATGCGAAGTAGTTTTTTGTGAACTGTCAGATTTCATCGTGACTACTTTAACTATTCGTTGACAAACGGATTAATCACCTTCAACCCCTTAAACTCAAAATCCTTGACATTCCTCGTAGCAAGACAAGCGCCTCGCGCCAAAGCGATTCCGGCAATTTGTTCATCACGGATGTCGCAATTTCTCCCGCTACGTTTTTGGGCAGCATTTAATTCAGCGGCAGCTACCGCTGCATTGACATCGAACGCTATTATCCGTTGCGAAAACTTCTCCCTAAGCATTCGATTAAATGATCGCTGCAATGCTTCTTTTTTCCTGCCATCGGACATTAAGCTGAGACCGAACTGAATTTCATAAACGGAAATAGCATTCTGCCAGATCAATTCTCTACCGGTAGAGTTGTACCATTTCAGCACATTGGGTTCCGGCTCCGGCTTCATTATCTCAGAGACAATATTTGTATCCAATATTATCATTCATCCTCGAACGGATTGCGAGTAGTAAAGCCTTTCTGTTCTTCGATCTCAAAGTCAAGTCCTACCTCTTTAAAATATCCGGCTAACTCAGTACCAAAGCCTGTCTCCTTTTTGGAAACTGCATCCTTGATGATTTGACGCACCTCTTCTTCCATGCTATGTCCGTGTAGCTTGGCATTCATAGCAAGTAGGTCTTTCACGTTGTCGTCCAAATTTCTTACGATGATCTGAGCCATCACATTACTCCCTTGGTGTCGGTTTATGATAGCACGGACTCAAATCGATAGCAAGAGAAATCGTCTTCGTAGAGCCAGGTCATCCTTCTCCAAGAAAAACAGCATATCGTCAATCGGCCAGCCTCTGCCAGATGGTAGTAATCGGTAGGTATTCCTTCCCGCTGCTATGGTTCCCTCGTTTGGGTATTGGTTCAATCCTCCCTTTTTCAGCTACACCAAG
>NZ_JBOEFX010000163.1:0-23342 GCF_050633125.1 Lewinella sp. | reverse complement strand
TACTGAAGAGTACACTCGTAATGAGTAGGCTGAAAATTAATCGTAGCATGTTTAGTTGGTTTGTAGTGTGTGGTGAATAGTTTTCTAGTTCCTGTATGTTAAAGATAACCATTTGCACAATATAACTCTGTCGACACAGACAGTCACTCCCATCTTAATCGTAAACAGGTGCTTATAAAATTAACAAACAATAAACCGTGTGCGCACACGGTTTATTTAAAATTCTCTTACCTTTGCCTCAGAATCTAACCATAATCCTTATGTCCCTGCTCAAAACTAATGGTCACACCAACAGTTATTTACAATATGCTTTCAAATCTGTAGAGCGTATCCCTGTCAAGATATGGGCTTCGCCGGAAGAGGCTTCGCGCCACGTAGCACAGTCTATTGCCTTGGCTATTCGGCAGCGGCAACAAGAAGGTGAAAATATTGTACTGGGGCTAGCTACCGGCTCTTCTCCTATCCGAGTATACCAGGAACTGATTCGACTACACAAAGAAGAAGGACTGAGTTTTCAGAATGTCATTTCTTTCAATCTTGATGAATACTATCCATTGGAGCCCACTGCCCAGCAGAGTTACGTGCATTTCATGCATGAGTACCTCTTTAACCATGTTGATATTCCTGCTGAGAATATCAATATTCCCGATGGCACCGTGCCACTGGAAGAAGTAGGTGCATATTGCGAGGCTTATGAAAAGAAAATTAAGCTGGTTGGTGGCATTGATATTCAACTACTGGGTATTGGCCGGACCGGACACATCGGCTTCAACGAGCCTGGTTCATGGGAAAGCTCTGTAACACGACTGGTACGCCTCGACAACCTGACTCGGAAGGATGCAGCTAAGGACTTCGGTACGCTTGAGGACGTCCCTTACAGAGCAATCACTATGGGTATCCAATCCATCATGCAGGCACGTACCGTTTATCTCCTTGCATGGGGACAGCACAAAGCTGCAGTAGTGCGCGACGCTGTCGAAGGTCCAGTCACCCCCAACCTTCCCTCTTCGTTTTTGCAAAAGCATCCTAATGTCCGCTTTTTTGTAGACGAGGCTGCCGCCGAAGAACTTACTAAGATCGCGACGCCCTGGTTAATAGGCATGTGCAACTGGGATGACAAACTAGCAGCCAAAGCCGTCATTTGGTTGTCTCAAAAACTAGAGAAACCCATTCTAAAACTCACCAACGAAGATTATACGGAAAACAGCTTGGGCGAGCTCATTTTGGCTTATGAATCAGCCTATAGCCTCAATATTAAGATATTTAATCAATTACAGCACACGATTACCGGGTGGCCGGGTGGTAAGCCCAATGTAGATGACGCCCACCGGCCAGAGCGCAGTCGCCCTGCCCAGAAGCGAGTGGTCCTTTTTAGTCCGCATCCTGATGATGATGTTATCAGTATGGGGGGAACCTTCCTACGGTTGGTAGAACAGGGGCACGAAGTACATGTGGCCTACCAAACCAGCGGCAATATTGCTGTTCACGACTACGATGCGCTACGTTTTATTGAATTTATGGAGGAATTTGGCGGCACCTACGAGTTGACGAACGAGGCCGCTAGTAAGCTATTCAAAAAAGCAAGAAAAGACCTCAATCGTAAAAAGGCTGGTGTGCCCGATAGCCCTGAAGTACGAAGTATAAAAGGAATGATTCGGCGGGGTGAGGCGCGTGCAGGAGCGCGTTCTTGTGGCCTTCCCGACAGCCAAATCCACTTTTTGGATTTACCATTTTATGAGACCGGTTCCGTTCGTAAAAACCCGATGGGGCCTGCTGACGTTGGGCAAACAATGGAGTTTCTAAACAGCATCCGCCCCCACCAAGTTTTCGCAGCAGGAGATTTGGCAGATCCTAACGGCACCCACCGCGTTTGCCTCGACATTATTACCGCTGCTTTCGAGCAATTGTCTGAAGAAAAATGGATGAACGATTGTTGGCTATGGCTTTACCGCGGTGCCTGGCAGGAATGGCCTATTCACGAAATTGAGATGGCGGTGCCTTTAAGTCCGGAAGAGGTAGTAAAAAAGCGAAAAGCCATCTACATGCACCAGTCGCAAAAAGATCAGCCACCTTTCCCCGGTAATGACGAACGAGAATTCTGGGAACGGGCCGAAGCTCGCAACCGAGAAACCGCTCAAACCTATCGAGCGCTGGGCTTTGCAGAATATGAAGCGATGGAAGCTTTTCAGCGATGGCAATTGCCTAATTTGCATTAGTGGATCACCTAGTAAGTTCTATTACACCCAAGCCTTGCTTATTTGCACCTGTGCTTCGTCTCTGAAATCCTCATGTAGCTACGGCTACACTCCGGTTTTGCTTCGCAGCTGCTTCGTGGTCAGTTCCTCACCCAAACATCAATAAGCGGCGACTTAGTTTAACGAAACTTACTGGGTGGTCCACTAGTTATAAAGGAATGAAAACACTAAACTCCAAAAGAAAATAGTAGTACTTTGTGTCTTGCGGCAAGCGCCTATTGAAGATTATAAACAGTACAAAAGGCGATGAAAAGAATACGGATCAAGGATATTGCGGCCCAAGCAGGTGTTTCTACCGGCACAGTCGACCGTGTCCTTCATCAGCGAGGTGATGTTTCGGCGAAAGCCCGTGAGAAGGTGAAAGCAGCCATGGAAGAGCTGGGCTATGAACGCAATCTCATTGCCAGTACACTCGCCTATAATAGAACCCTGACGCTAGCTGTACTGCTCCCCTACCCTGAAACAGATGAATACTGGCTGGCCATACACGAAGGCATCCAAAGGGCTAAACATTCCCTACAGCATTTTGGCCTAAACCTTGAAACGGTGAACTTTGAACTGGCCAGTCCTCGACATTTTGCGGAATGCGCTAACCGGCTTCTTTCTCAGCCACCAGCGGCCTTTCTTTTTGCGCCACTTTTCCAATTGGAGGGGATGGATTTGGCGCGTCAATTACAGGCCTTAGATATCCCTTACATCATGATCAACACCCGCTTGGCTGAGGCTAATGCCCTTTGCTATGTGGGGCAGGATGCATACCAGGCAGGATTCTTGGGAGCGCGCTTGCTGCACTCAAATTTACCTAAAGGTCAACACCCCCTCATCATACACCTGGAACAACAGGTAGACAATGCCCCCCACCTGCTGGCCAAAGCTCATGGGTTCCGTGCTTACTTCAATCAGCCCGAAATTGCGATCCCTACGCTAACAGAAGAAATAACCACATTTGACAACCCACAAACGTTAATAAACAAGTGGGCTACGATAAATAAAAAGCATGATAATATTGGTGCCATCTTTGTTACCAATTCTCGCGCACACCTGCTAGCGAATGCTTTAGCAGACCAAGGATTACCCATCCCGCCGATAGTTGGGTTTGACCCTATCCCTACCAATCTTGCTGCCCTCCAACAGGGGAACATCCAGTTCCTCATCAACCAGCACCCCAAAGCACAAGGATATCTGGGGGCTTCTACACTGTCTGACTACCTATTGCGCCAAGTGGATATTCCACCAGACAAACTGCTACCGCTAGACATTGTTGTACGGGAAAACATGGCTTACTTAGGCAATTTAGATATTCTGGTTGGAGTGATTTGAGTGGTACGGAAACGTGCGGGGTGCGTTTTCGGGTGCGGGGTGCGATGAATACTTCCGAACTTGCCGAAGGCATTCCAACGGGGCCGATTCCCCTCTTCTGACTTCCGACTTTAGTGCGGGGTGCGGGGTGCGGGGTGCGGGGTGCGGAAAACAATGCAGCAATATTAGCGTAAGCGAACAAAAGTTTAAAAAAGTAGATTGCAAAAGCAGATGTACTGACAAACCCATCCAAGTGTTTTTCAACGGACATGCTATTTCAAAAAAATACTCCTTCTTGAGTTCAAACCATTTTATAACGCTTATGCAAAACCCTATCAAAGCTTTTTCACTATCAGCCCTGGAAGAAAAGCAACCTACTCATTTACTCCTTAAAAGTCTTGATTTAGTACTCATTCGTTATGGCGACGAAGTATCAGCGCTCTATGGGCGCTGCCTGCATCGGGGAGCATTACTCTCAGATGGATTTATTGAAGGAGAAAACCTTATTTGTGGCCTCCATGGATGGGATTATCGCTATGATACAGGGGTGAGTGAATACAATAACGAAGAGGCGCTACACAAGTTTACGACGAAGATAGAAGGCGATACTGTGTGGATCGACGAAGCTGAGATTGATGATTATTTGGAGAAACATCCTCAGCCCTTCGATCGTGACGCCTACCTGGGTGCTTATGCCGATACTCACCCGGAAAGTACCGAGCCTTACACCGGCTACATCAAAGAATTAGCCCAAAATGGTCTTAAAAAATATGGCCACCATGGTCCTTCTGCTTCTATGGGGGTTGATCGGAATACTTTGCCAAAATGGGAAAATATTCAGTTTTTACCTGCTCAATTGGCTAGTCGCCCATTAATGGATGAAGATGAAGTAAATACCCAAGTCGTTATTGGCCCAAAAGCCAAGAAACCGCTGGTGTTAGACATCCCTGTTTTTGTTTCAGACATGAGTTTTGGTGCACTGTCGAAAGAAGCTAAGACGGCACTAGCGATGGGGGCTGAATTATCGGGCACTGGCATTTGTAGTGGCGAAGGGGGGATGCTTCCCGCAGAGCAGGAAAGCAACTCTCGTTATTTCTATGAATTGGCGTCAGGAAAATTTGGCTTCAACTGGGAGAAAGTACAAAAAGCACAAGCTTTTCATTTCAAAGGCGGCCAAGGCGCAAAGACAGGTACTGGTGGCCACTTGCCGGGCAATAAAGTAACCGCTGAGATTGCGGAAGTTCGCGGTATTAATGAGGGAGAAACGGCCATCTCTCCTGCTGCCTTTCCTGACCTACGTACCGTAGCTGATTTTAAAGAAGTAGCGGAACAGGTCAGAGAAAAAACGGGAGGTATTCCCGTAGGCTTTAAAATTGCGGCCAGTCATATTGAAGCAGATATCGATTTTGCCCTTGCGGTAGGCGTCGATTATCTTATTCTTGATGGCCGCGGTGGCGGAACAGGATCTGCACCTACCATTTTGCGGGACAATATCAATGTGCCCACCATCCCGGCATTGGCAAGAGCTCGGAAACATTTGGACAAACGCAACATCAAAGATGTGACGCTGGTAATTACCGGAGGGCTACGTGTGGCCGAAGATTTTGCTAAGGCAATGATGTTGGGTGCTGATGCTATTGCGGTATCAAATGCCGCCTTGCAAGCTATCGGTTGCTTGGGTATGCGTGCCTGTGGCTCAAATCATTGCCCGGTAGGTATTGCTACCCAGAAAGAAGACCTAAGGAGTCGGCTAATCGTTGAAGCTTCGGCCCAGCAACTCCACAATTACTTCGAAGCGACAACAGACTTGATGAAAGTGGTCGCACGCGCCTGTGGCCACGATGATGTAAAGAAATTTAATTTTAATGACCTCAGTACCATGGATTACACCATGCACCGCTTAACCGGAATCAACTATGCAGGCCTACAATAAAACAGACCAAACACTTCACCAAATATGTCAAGTACTGGCCAAGGCCGGTCGTAGTTTTGTTCCCAAAGAAGACGACGACAGCCATTCAAACCTTTACTTTGATGCCTTGGCACAGCGTATCCATACCCACCCCTTTGGCGATGACAAAAGAACGCTGGCTTTTAACCTAAACAACAGTTCCTTTGAGTGGGTAAATACCCGCCAAAAGGCCAGTCCTATCATTAAGCTGGCGGGGCAGACCCTAGAGCAACTAGAGCAAATCATTGCCGGGCAGCTATTGGAAACGGGATTGGATGAAAAAGCTTTTCTGGAACCGCTACATTTTGAGATTCCCGAATATGACCACCCCAAGCCCCTCCTGCCCCTAGCAAAAGAAGCTGTAGCCGAATGGCGCTACTACCGCCGGATGGCTAATCAGGTAGGCAATGCTTTATTAGGTTTCCTGCAAAAAGAGGGGCAACCCCGTATTTGGCCACACCATTTTGATACAGGTACCTATTGTATCGTTGATGACTATATGGGCTTTGGCTATGGCCTGGCGATGCAAGATAAAATGGTAGGAGCACCTTACTTTTACTTAGCGGGGTATCCGCAGAAAGGCGAAGTAAATTATGAGGAAAAACCTTCGTTGACAAACGGACACTGGCAGATAGGTGAACATTTCAAAGGGGCAGTGCTTCCTTTGACGGCCTTACCCGGCAAGGGTAGTATGAAGATGATTCTTAAATTTGTGCAAGAAGCTACGGAGTGGTATTTACGGTAGGGCTTGCCCTGTGGGGTGCCTAAAGGAATGCTGATCGAGGACAAGCCTCACAGTACCAAGCATACTGATAATAAGCCCTTTATCTCACCGCAAAGCAGCTACGAAGTAAAACCTAACTTACTTCTCTTCTTTGGGATACAAAACAGAAAAGGCATTGTATACGGCCTGATGTAAAATATTACCATGATCTTGCTTACCAAAATATTCGAAGTGTACATCCAATTTCGCAGCGCTTAGTTTCTTTGCTAAACTGCGGGCGACACGCTTCATGGTAGGGCCTTCTTTGCCTACTGCAACGTAAATCTTTCCTGTTACAGACGAAAGGTTGGGGGAATAATCGAGCAAGGATTCATCATCCCACCATAGGCTTGGGCTGATGATGAGGTAATTATCAAAAAGAGTGGGCTTCTTAAACAAAATCTCCGTGGCTAGTAATCCGCCCAAGGATTGACCAATAATAGTAGTAGTATCGGCGGTACGATAAGTATCTTGAATGAGAGGCTGTAGTTCCTGTTCCAAAAAGTCGATAAACGCGGCAGAGCCTCCCGTAGTAGGAAAATCCGCTTTGTCTTGCACATTGTTCGTAGGGTAGGTAAAATCACGTTTGCGATCAACATTGGCGATGCCAATAACGATTGATTCCGGCAGCATATTGATCCAGGGAAATGTACCAAACTGTACTAAACCTGCGATATGGATAAAGTCTTCATCAGCCGTCCCATCAAGGAGATAAATAACGGGATATTCTTTTGTAGAATTATCACTATAACCATTTGGTAAATAAACATTTACTATCCTTTCTTCTGAAAGTTTATCAGATAAAAATGTAAATGTTTCACCAATAGAAAAGGCATCTCTATTTGCAATTTCCGGTAACGCCTTCTCTTGGGCGTTTAGCGTAAGGATACAGAGGCTTAAACAAGCCAACCAAAGTACTTTCTTCATTACTTAATTTAGGCTACTGCCTTATTTCGTCCCTGAATTAATTCTGCCATAATCATTACCAGGCCACAGCCAATAGGGTTCAGCCATAAGTAGGCAACTTCAATGACCTCCTTTTGATCGAGGTAAAAGATTACGATTACTGCTATTTCTGCTAAAATCGCCGCCAAAAACACTGCTTTCCCACCAATGCGTTTTTGGAAAAATGCGACCATGAAAATCCCTAAAATAGAACCGTAAACGAGTGAACCAATCATATTGACCGCCTGAATAAGGTTTTCGAAAAGATCTGCATATAATGCAAAGATAAGGGCCATTACCCCCCAGAGAATTGTAAAACCTTTAGAAGCTTTTAGGTAATGACGGTCCTCCTTATTCTTAACCAGCGAGCGTTTGTAAATATCGATTACGGTAGTGGTTGCCAGGGCATTAAGCTCAGAGGAAGTGGATGACATAGCAGCTGAGAAAATCACCGCCAAAAGGAGCCCTACCATACCTATTGGCAAATAATTGATTACGAAAGTGATAAAAACATAATCCGTGTCCTTGGTTTTAGCGGCGCCATCGCTGGCTACATCAATCAAAGTTCTTACTTCTTCCCGAATATCGGCATCGGCGGTTTGTAATGTCTCAAGACGTTCTGTAGTCGCATTAATAGCAACCTCATCTTCGGCGTCTAATGCGGTGATCATATTGTTCACTGCGGCCTCTCGTTGAGTAAACAGGTCATCATAGGTAGCCTCCAGTGTCTCCAATTGGGGAGCTGTCACCGGGTTTTCTTTAACGATGGCCAGGTTCGCTGTATTGAAGTGAATAGGTGGCTTGACAAACAGGAAAAATATGAATACCAATATTCCCACAAACAAGACCAAGAACTGCATGGGTACTTTAATAATACCATTGAATAATAGGCCTAGGCGACTTTCTGACAATGATCGACCACTGAGATAACGTTGCACCTGCGACTGATCTGTCCCAAAATAAGAGAGGAATAAGAAAAAACCTCCCAACATTCCCGACCAAAAAGTGTAGCGGTTGCTCATGTCGAAGGAAAAGTCGACCACATTAAGTTTTCCAAGCTTACCGGCAACATCTACTGCATCAATAAACCCGACGCCTTCGGGCAGTTGATTAACCAAAATAATAGCCGCTATAAACATCCCCGAAAGGATGATAATCATCTGTTGCTTTTGGGTAACACTCACCGCTTTGGTACCGCCCATAACGGTATAGAAAATCACAACAAGCCCAATACCCAGAATGGTCCAATTTAATTGCCACTCCAGCAAAGTGCTGAGAATAATAGCCGGTGCATAGATCGTGATACCTGCTGCCAGCCCCCGCTGAACGAGGAACAGAATGGCGGTAAGAGTGCGGGTTCGCAAGTCAAATCGGCCTTCGAGGTACTCATAGGCCGTGTATATCTTGAGTTTGTAATACAGCGGCAATACGAAAATACACAGGAAGACCATTGCCAGGGGTAAACCAAAATAGAACTGCGCAAAGCGCATGCCATCTTCAAAAGCCTGACCTGGTGTTGATAAAAAAGTAATCGCGCTGGCTTGGGTAGCCATCACAGACAGACCTATGGTCCACCAACGCAGATCGCGGTCACCCATCAGGTAACTTTCAACGCTTTTAATGTTGCGAGTATGGTAAACGCCATACAAAACAATAGCACCTAAGGTGCCGAGCATAACCAACCAGTCGAGCCAATGCATTCTAGAAAATTTAAGCGTGAACTTGGGTAAACCAATAGAGCAGACCAATCAGGATAAAGTGAAGTACAATTACCAATAAGTAGAGGTTACGCCAACTACCCAAGATAGGTGGCATATCATCTTCTGTATCCTGTTCCAAATTAGCTGGATGATCAGTCATATAATCGCGATTAGTTTGGGTGGGTGAAGATAGAAATTTTTAACAAGCCACTTAGCAGAAGGTTTTTCAAAAGCTTTAGAAAAGTAATATCCTGCTGTGAGTCTTGTTCTTGTTTCGGTTTTGTAAAGATTAACGCTTATTGGAAAATACGATTCTGGCTTTTAGCCAGGGATCATTAGGCTTGATGTTGTATAAATGTAAATTGCATTATTTTAAAAACACAATTCAAGAAATTTACAAATGAGTAAAATAAAATTATACAAAATAGATCTTATGAAACAGCTACCTTACAAAACAGTACCAAGCTTGATACATTTTATCCGATTCCTCCCTCAGTAAGGGTAGTGCTTAGTACATTTGCAACAAATCTATGGAACATGGAATTTGATACCTCACAAATTGAAGGTTGGGTAAATACCTTAATAGACCTTGCGTTCATTTACGGGCCTCCTTTATTACTTGGGCTAATAATACTTATCGTTGGCTTAAAGGTTATCGCTAAAATACATAAGCTTGTCTCCAAAGCCATGCAGGTAGCGGGTATTAGCGAAAGCTTGGTTCCGTTTTTAAGTTCTGTTGTTTCTGTAGGTTTAAAGATTGTCCTTTTCCTTGCGATAGCAAGTATCATAGGTATCAATATCGCCTCGTTTGTCGCAATTTTGGCAGCTGCTAGTTTTGCTGTCGGACTCGCCTTACAAGGAAGCCTCAGTAATTTTGCTGCTGGGATTATCATTCTCATTTTCCGCCCCTATAAAGTTGACCAATGGATTGAGGTTTGCGACAAATTCGGGCGCGTTGAAGAAATTCAGATCTTCAACACCCTCATTGTTACCCCAGGCAATAAGACGCTGATCATCCCCAACGGACAGATCGTCGACAATATCGTTACCAATTTTTCCGAAAAGGGCCATGTTCGGATTGAGTTGGCAGTTAGTATGCCTTATGGCGAAGACTTCCCACGCGTTGAAAGTATCATTATGGATGTGCTGCGGAATACCCCTGGGGTTTTGAGCGAGCCAGCACCCACCGTAGGTATTGAAACATTTGATAGCCACAACATCATTCTTACGGTACGCCCTTTCGTCAACCCTGATGATTACTGGCCAGTTACTTTTGATGTAAACCGTAATATCAAGGCAGCCTTTAATAGCCACAATGTTCAAGTTTCCTACTCTGAGGGCATCGAGTTGGGGCCTATTGGAAAATAGTGTGAAAATAAAAATATTACCATGCAAAATCCCCCCTTCCATTTGGCCTTTCCGGTAACGGACCTTGCTGCGACCCGCAGCTTTTATGCAGATCTAATTGGTTGTAAAATGGGCCGTTCCGCAGAACGCTGGATAGATTTTGATTTTTTTGGTCACCAACTATCGGCTCACCTGGTAGACAATGGTCTCCCTGAAGGCCCTACCAATCAGGTAGATGGTAAAAATGTTCCTGTACAGCATTTTGGAGCGATCCTCGACATGGATACTTGGAATGAACTAGCCGAGCGCTTGCGAGCAGATGGACAGGAATTTATCATCGAGCCCTACATCCGCTTTAAAGGCGAAGTAGGCGAACAAGCTACCATGTTCCTCCTCGACCCTAGTGGCAACGCACTGGAATTCAAAGGTTTTAAGGATAAAAGCATGATTTTCGCGACGAAATAAGGTAGTTAGGTAGTTCGTTCGTTTGTTGGTTGGTTTGAAATTTTGTTGATTGTTGAAACACAGTTGAATTCGTGAATTCAACCTATATAGAAGCCTTTCTATTCAAAAGTGCTGGGTGTTACTAGCGGTAGCCAACGAACCATCTAACAATCAACCAACAACCATCTAACTACCCTCCCTGCAAAAGTCTAGCAGCTGCTTATAGATGGGGCTGCTTTCCAAAATTTTATCGTTGCCCAAGAGAACGAGGTGGGATCGCGCACGCGTCATGGCCACATTCAGCTTTCGGTCGACGCCTTCGGTAGAGAGGGCACTCAGGGAATGCATCTGCCTTTCGGCATTGGTACACAAGCTGATTAAGATGATATCGCGCGCGCCACCTTGGTAGCGTTCTACCGTATCAATCGTGTAAGCTTCTGGCGTTAGTTTTTCGGCTTCGAGCATACTCCTGATTTGAGCAATCTGTGCCCGGTAGGGGGTGATGATCCCAATAGCTCCCTCCTTCAGTGGTGCGCCATTTTCCTGAGCCAGGCGCTCGAAGGCTTTTACCAGATCAACCAACAGGCGTGCCTCGTGCTCGTTGGTTTTTAGCGTCGAGCTACCCGCGTCAATTGGCGTTGGCAAATAGACCAATCTCTCCTTGCAAAGGGCTTGTTCCAAGGCGTTGGCATCTGGTGGCAATTTCCAATCAATAGGCTTTTGCTGAACCTCAAACCGTTCGGTATGCTCAGGCAAACACTGGAGGTCTCCTTGATAAAAAGCGTTTGCAGGAAACTGCATAATGTCCTTGTGCATCCGCCCCTGATGCGTAAGCTGACCGTAAGCCCAAGTCCAATCTTCTGCCTGGCACTTGAGGTAAAGACGTTCAAAGAGCGACTGACTAAGATCGGTAATTCCAGCTTCTTGGAGGTTCTGGTCACGTACACGGGTAAGTTCCTTGGTTTGTGTCACTACGGCGGGCAGTTGCCGATGGTCACCGATAAGTATCCACTGAGGGAAACGACCAAGTAATCCCATCAAAAGTGGTTCTAGAATCTGTGAAGCTTCGTCAATAATGACGCGTTGGAATTTCTTCAGCTGAAACAGGTCGGTTTTATTAGCCAAGGAAGCTACTGTACCAACAAAGATGCGACGCTGATCAATCAGCTCCCGCAATTCCTTACGGTTATGAATGTCTTTGATGGCGCTTTGCAGCAGCTGATCCTGAAAACGGGGATGAGTACCATAATTGGAACCGATCCGAAGGTATTGGCCCTTCAGGTGATCGCCAATGGCTTCGATAGATTCGCAAATTTCATCAACGGCGCGGTTGGTATAGGCCAACAAGAGGATATTTTCGTCGGTATTCTCCAAAAGATGTTTGACGAGATAGTGGAGCATCACGCTGGTCTTCCCTGTTCCTGGAGGGCCCCAAAGCAGGAAATACTCAGGAGCGGCCAGCATTCGGTCCAACAGTTCAGCTTGTTCATCAGTGAGGAGCGAGGGCCATTCCCTCTTTGTGGGTTCTTCCTTGTGAGGCGCGCGCGCACCGAGTAGCAAGTGCCGACGATCAGGTGGCGACTGTGCCCACTCAAACAAGCCTCGGTAGTAGGCATTGATGCTGCTATCCAGCAGGTCGTGCTCCAAAGTCCAATATTCTTCTTCATAAAAAAGGCGATCATTGAATTGTTTGCTACGCAAGCGGACCGTCACCTGCTCTTGATCCAACGACAGGATGGTACACTTGAAAACCTGATGATCCAGTACGCCCTTGCCGTCTTCTGAATATGGAAAAAGCACGGCGATGTCTCCTACTCTAAAATTGGCAAGTGTATTGGTCTGCTCACCGCGCAAGAGGATAAGGATGGGTTCTTCCTCTTTTGTATTATTGACCGCCAGTTTGAGCTGAGCGAGCCGCTGGTAATTTTGTTCTTTTTCCTCCGGGTGGTCCAACCACAAGCTGGCGAGGCCGTTCATCCGTTCCATGCCTTGCACACCCGTCTTGGCCAGGCGATGCTCGCGAGCGACAAAACCGGCAAAAGCACCAAAGTAAGCTTGCTCAACACCCGTAAGGCGATAAAACACCTGAGAGAAAGCTTGCAGGTCACGCGCAGCAAAACCTTTTAGGTGTGGATATTTATCGGCATTAAGCTTGCTGAACAAACGGCGAGTTTGTATCAACAAATCTTCTTCCGTAATCCCCAATTGTTCCAACAAATATTCGATAGCCAGCAACTGGTTTCTCAACTGCAAAGCCTCGTATTGCTGCGCCTTGATGGCGGGGGCGAAACGCAATGGGCGTTCTTCCTGACTACTGTACAAAATGTAACAGCCTACATTCGTTGCGCCACCATAAGCCGAGCGCACCAGAAAATCGTAAAGCACCGTCTGAATGTAGTGATTGGGACTGATGCCGTGTATATTCGGCTGATAGGGCTTCCCGCTTTTTAATTCCACGATGACGGTGCGGCCCTCAAATTGCGGGCTCCGGTAAAGCAAATCCAGACGCCCTTGCAGGCCATAGCGTTCGCTGTAAAAGGTAGGTTCCAGGTAACAATATTCGTTATTCATTCCCTCTTGGGCAAAGCCCTGAACAACCATCTGCTTTAGGCGTACGAAATGCCCTTGTGCCTTGCCCATCATCTCTCGAATCTGGCGATCCGTAAACAAGCAAAACGCCAATGGGTTGAGGTTAAAAATCTTGGAAGCCAAGGATTTAAAGGTCACCTCGGGGTCATTCATCAGTTCGTCCAGGAAAAAGTTGGCTACATTTCCCAGCATGAGGGGGACTGTTTGCTCAAAGGGCAAAAACTTCTTGAGCAGATAGCCCCAAGGGTGAGTATTTTTGCCGTGAAAACACTCCGCTACACCAGATACATCGATTAAGAAATCAGGTTCCAACACAAAAGCTCGTGGACGGTAAATGCCGTCTACACCTACTTCTACATCCAGAATATTGAGGTTTACGGGAAAACCCGTCACCTTACGAATTAGCTTAATGGTTGGATCGAACAACTCATTACGATCAGCCAGATGATACTGGATACGCACCTCTTGATCTGGGTAATCTTCATCGCGGGCGATCAGCTGCTGCTGTTCCGGATCGTCGCCCAAGACCAACACCCGCGCTTCTGCCCGAAAAGCCGCAATAGCAACCTCCTGCATGGGCATCGGCCACTCTAGCGGCAAGGTTGCAGCTATTTCCGTACTGGGTGGCTGTCGCCAGATAGCTAGAATAAGGTCGGCTATCGCTTTTGACCCCAATTCTACCGTTTCCGGCGCTCCCTGTACGTCTTTTTTTCGCGCTAAGCGACGGAACAGATGAACATAGTATTGCAAAGACTTTGGTAGCGAATACTTGTGGCCCGCATAAGCCATACGTGCAAAATAGGTCGTAAAAGGCAGCTTTTCCCTTCGGGTAACTTCCTCAAAGATCAACTGCAACAAATGCAGACACGCCGCCGTCTGGTCTTCGTTCGACAATGATGGCTGCGTCCGTATCTTGTACAGCTCACGGTAAAAAAGCGCTGCTAATTCCTGCTTTGGTTGATCTTGGCCCATTGACACAAAAGTACAGAAGTAATTTTAGTATAAAACATTTTTATGTAAGAAGTCTGTTTTTAGTATTTTGTGTTTCAAATGATGCTCCTTCAGATGCAAAAACTAATCCTCCTTCTTTCACTGATTCTTACCATGACCTCCCTCAAAGCCCAACCTCCTGCGGCATTGGCCGCATTTGAAGCACACACCTTCACCGATGAGCAATCAGGGCACCTACTCCCCTATCGGGTGCTTTGGCCGCAAGGTTACGACCAAGATAAAAAGGAAAAATATCCGCTGATTTTATTCCTCCACGGTGCCGGTGAACGAGGCGTCGACAATCAGCTTCAACTCACTCACGGCACACCACTTTTCATGGATAATCAGGAGCATTTCCCCGCCGTTGTCTTGATGCCGCAATGTGCGACCGACGATTACTGGGCACAGATGGTTAAAGACGAAGACCAACGGCGCTACAATTTCAACGAATACCCCAACCCCAGTCTGGCAGCTGTTCAAAAACTACTGCACACCTATATAGCTAACGAAAACGTCGATCCCGACCGCATCTACCTTATAGGCCTTAGTATGGGCGGAATGGGTACTTTCGAGTTGCTGGCTCGAGAGCCCCAGACCTTCGCTGCAGCCATCCCTATCTGTGGAGGCACCAATCCGGCATTATTAGCACTTTACGCGCAGCAGGTCCCTTTGTGGATTTTCCATGGCGAAGAAGATCCTGTCGTGCGAGTCGAAAACTCACGCCGCATTGTCCAGCGGTTGGCAGCCCTTGGCGTCGTACCCCGCTATACCGAATACCCAGCCGTCAACCACAACAGCTGGGACAATGCCTTTGCTGAGCCGGGGTTGCTGGAGTGGTTGTTTGGGCAGAAGAGGAGGTAAGGTCGGCAAGCGGAAGTCAGAAGTCGGAAATATTTAATTCGGCTAGTAGCAAGGCAAACCTAATAGAAATCTCGAAGCCCCACCTCTAGCTGATACGCGTATCAAATTAATCCCGAATTCTGATTTCCTAATTCCGACTTTTATTATGGCGCATCCCCTATGGGGTCGCTCCCTTCCAGGGTTCGCTTTGCTCCGTGGCGACCTAAAGCTCCCTAGCGGTGCCTTTAGGTCGCCACTGCTCACTTTGTTCGCACCTTACAGGCAGCTTGCGCGGGGGAGCGAACGAAGGCATGTTTTGCCTATTATCTGAAAACAACAACGAGGAATTCTTTGGGTGAAAAATTGGTCTTCAGGAAAGATCGCAAATAAAAAGATACAATAATTAGTTCTTTTATAAAAAGACAACAAAAAAGAGATTATTAAAAATAATTGACGTATTTTTGTTTTTGAGAATTGATTGACAACCACTTCTCTCATCGAAGGACACTACCCTCATCTCGTCAGGTGAGGCATTCAAAGGATTTTTGTTAACACATTGCTGGCTCTTCCCGCTTCGGGAGGAGGTTAAGAACGTGTGCCCCTGCGAACAGTTTGCAGGAGGTGCGAGGTGACCCGGACAAACAGGGTGGGTCCCGCCCTGCGGGCCGTGCACCTACTCCCCTAAAAAACGCCTATCTTACTCCTTTACCCCCTATTCATTATACCAATACCGTCATGTATAAATCGCTCCTTACATTAGCTTTCCTAATCGCTATCAACTGCTCTCTTTTTGCACAAATGCCGGCCATCCTCACCCTGGAAGAAGAATCCCATCTGCGCGACCAGTGGCTAGAGCAACGAGTAGAACGTATCTTGCCAGACCTTATGCGTCGCGAAGGTATCGACATGTGGCTGCTCATCAGCAGGGAATATAATGAAGATCCGGTACTAAAGACCTTCTTGCCTAGCAAATGGCTATCAGCACGGCGTACTACTATACTACTGATGTATGACACTGGCGAAAAGATAGAAAGCCTGGCTTGTGCCCGCTATGCTGTGGGTAGCATCTTTGAAAAAGCATGGGACAAAGAAGCCGAGCCCGACCAGTGGGCAGCCCTTGCCCGACTCATTGAAGAGCGTGATCCTCAGAAAATAGCCATCAATCGTTCCGAACATTTCGGATTAGCAGATGGCCTAACTGCTTATCATTACGATCAATTGCAAAGCTACCTGCCAGAAAAATACAGCGACCGACTCGTCAGTGGCGAACGCTTGGCCATTGGTTGGCTAGAAACTCGGTTACCCGAAGAAATGACCGTCTATCGACAGGTTATGCGTATTGCCCATGAGATTATCGCAGAAGGTTTTTCTGAACAGGTAATTACGCCCGGGGTGACCACTACAGACGAGGTCGTATGGTGGTATCGCGAACGTATTCGCGAACTTGGCTTTACCGCCTGGTTTCACCCTACCGTGGATGTCCAACGCGCTGCCCCTGAAAACACGGAAAGCAACCGAAGTTTTGCAGGTAGGCCCGCAGAGGCCATTATACAACCCGGTGATCTATTGCATGTCGATTTTGGCATCACCTACCTTGGCCTCAATACCGATACACAGCAAAATGCTTATGTCCTTAAATTTGGAGAGACAGCTCCACCAGACTATTTGGTGGCTGCTCATCAGAAAGGCTTGCGACTCATGGATATCCTCACCAACAATTACCGTACAGGCCGCTCAGGAAACGAAATACTAGCAGCCTCCTTACAGCAAGCTAAAGACGAAGGCCTCGAACCGACTATCTATACCCACCCTATCGGCTATCACGGCCATGCTGCAGGCCCCACCATCGGCATGTGGGACCAACAAGGCGGTGTTCCTCACAATGGCGACTACCCGCTCTACCCCAACACCTGCTACGCCATCGAACTCAATAACGCGATTTTCCTACCCGAGTGGAACAAGAAAATCCGCATCATGCTCGAAGAAGATGCTTTCTTTGATGGCCAAAGCTGTGAATACATTGATGGTCGACAGACAGAATTGTACCTGATACCCAGGGTCTTGCCCAATCATGGAAAGTAAGTCTTTCACAATTGGATTATTGGTTTATGGAAAATTAGTTGATGGTTCGTTGGTTTCGCCAGTAGCATCAAACACCTTTGAACCTAAAGGTTTCTCGTGAATTCCCTGTAAGTTGAATTCACGAATTCAACGGCGGGAAAACTTATATTTTCTTATATGCCCTTATATGGTTCAAATCTCCCTCCCCCTCCAAAACGAATACGTGAGTCTCGTGAATTCCGACTTCCCACATCCGAATTCCGACCTGACCTAAACCGGTATCCGTACCTCCACGATCACCCCCTTGACTTGGTCTTTAGTTTTGATTTCCTTGATCTGGTAAGGATTGACCACCGTGGAGTGCTCCAATAATTCCAAGCGCTCTTGGATCACTTTCAGGGCCGTAGATTGATGATCACTACTGCGCTTGGCATGGCTAACGGCCAAACCTGGGCCATTGTCTTCAATTCTAACCAATAGTATAGTGGGACCTTCTTCGGCAAAAGTGACAGTGATTCGGCCATCCCCTTTCTTATTACGCATACCATGGTGTACCGCATTTTCCAAAAACGGCTGTAATAGCATGGGAGGAATCTCTATTAGGTCGACTTCCAGGTTTGCGGGAATTTCAAAGTGGTAAGAAAAACGACTCCCTGTACGAAACTGCTCTAGTTCCAGATAGTGTTGCAAGTTTTCGATCTCATCACTAAGGGTAATCTTACTGGCCCGAGAATGGTAAAGCGTCGAACGCATCAAAGTGCCAAATTTTGTCAGGTACTCGCTTGCGCGCTTGTAGGCACCTTCATTCAATTCATACTGTATTCCTTGTAAAGCATTAGCCAAGAAATGAGGATTCATCTGTAGTTGCAATGCTTTTTGCTCCAGCTCCAACAAGCGGTTTTCAAGGCGCAAGCCTTCCGCTATCCGACGCTGTCTTTTGAGTCTACGATGAAAGATGCGCCACAATAGCAAACCCAACAATAAAAAAATGCTTCCTATAACCGCACCTCGAAACCAGGAAGTTTGCCAAAAGGCCGGAATGATCTCAATAGGTAGCTGTATCACATCACTTTTACGATTGCCCTCTCCTACTGCTCTGGCCATAAAAGTGTAAGCTCCAGGCGGTAGTTTCGCATAAGAAATAATACGCTGCTCACTGGGTGGCGTCCACGCTTCTTCCCAGCCAGCCAATCGCCATTCGTACCGTACATCCTGAGGTTGCGCCAAGTCTTGAGCGGTCAATTCCACACGGATTTGATTTTGATGATAGGCCAACTCCAAGCGCGGTACAACCAAGCTCCCCCAACCATCAAGAACAGGCTGTTGAAGTACTTCTTCTGCCGGGCGATACGACAACTGAATTCCCGCCAACGACAACAATGGAGGCGCTAACCTGGTCACCCTTACCGGCTTGTTTTCATAAAGCATCAAACCATTCATCGTGCCTACCCAAAGATTCCCCTTCAAGTCTGTAAGTGCAGCATCTGTGCAGGTTTCTATACCGGTAAACCCTTCTTCTGCACCATAAAAATTTACTTCCCTAATATTCCGAGCAGCATCGAGGGTTATCCTATCCATACCACGTTCACTGCCTACCCATAGCTCCTGAGCATTCGTAAAAGCAAGGCAATAAAGGTTGTTTGATTGCAAGCCCTCCTTGTTTTGAAAAGACACTAAACGCATTCCTTCTGGCGTTTCTCCTGCTCGTACGAGACCGCGGGCAGTCGCCAACCAATAGTAACCGATACTATCCTGACGCACCGCCCGAACAGTATTAGAAGGAAGGCCATCCTTTCTCGTCAGTTGCCAATGCAGTGTATTAGGCTCCCAACAAGCCAGCCCCAGCTCTCGGTAAGCGATCAACAAACGGCCTTGCTGGTCTTTTTGTAAACTTTCAATTCGGCCAATAGGCAACTCGTGTTCGCGCCCAAAAGTTTGGCAACGAAAAGTCAGACCTGTTGAATCCTCCTGCATCCGCAGCAAACTCAAACCTTCATAGGCTGTTGCTACCCACCAACTATTTTTTCCCGCAGGTAACATATCCAAAATGTATTTCCCACAAGCATCTACCGTCACCCAACTACTGTCGGTGTGTACTTTTATACCATTACCTGGTGTACCCATCCACCACCAGCCGCGCTCATCGCGGGCCATCGACTTTATCTTTTCTCCGCTCAGTTCCGTGTCAGATAAATGAGCGACAGGGCCGCTTTCCGTTTGCCGATAT
Source organism: Lewinella sp. (assembly GCF_050633125.1). Classification (NCBI taxonomy): domain Bacteria; kingdom Pseudomonadati; phylum Bacteroidota; class Saprospiria; order Saprospirales; family Lewinellaceae; genus Lewinella; species Lewinella sp. The sequence goes on along the minus strand of NZ_JBOEFX010000163.1, from coordinate 3,931 downwards.
ATCCCATGATTGGCTAACGTAAAAAAGACGCCCTGAGAATCTACTTCACTGAGGGCGTAAACCTCGCGGTCTGGTAGACCTTTATTTTGGTCAAAAGCAGCAAAGGGAGCATATCGTATACAGCTCAACCCTCCCCCCGAAGTGCCTACCCATATATTACCCCACCGATCGCCGGTAATTGCCCTTACATGGTTACTACCCAAACCATCTTTGCGTTGAATAGGCAACCACTTCCGACCTCCTTTAGGCAACACCAGTAAGCCCTGACCTTGGGTCCCCAACCAGCTATCTCCTTGTTCTGAAACGTAAAAAACGGTTGGGTTTCGTGCAGGTACTTTGCGAGAGATCAGGGAATCGCCCTGCACTGAAAAAAATTGTCCACCGGGTGCAAGAGCCCAACTTTGACCACGCAAATAACGGTACATCGACCATATTTGATGACTGGCATTGTACTCCCCCACTAGCTCCGTCCACTCCTCATTTTGCCAAGACCAAGCTCCTCGATCTGTACCCAGCAACATCCGGTTTTGCTCATGCAGCACGCAGTAAACTTGCAAATAAGGCTTGGGAAAAGCAATCTCCTTCCAATCCTCTCCTTCATTATTCGTGAAATAGACTTTTTCGGTTGTCAACACCCATGTAGAGGCCTCGTCTCCAGTGATATCCAGCACTTCTTTTTCAGGTAATATGGATTTAAAACCAGTACCATCATAGCGCGAAAGGCCGCCATCCGTACCTACCCAAATCTGCCCGTCAGCATCCTCCCAAAGTGCCGACACATTGTTCCCCAACAGGCCATCTGCATCAGAGAAGGTCTGGAATTTCCGCCCATCAAAACGCGACAAACCGCCACCCTGTGTACCCGCCCACAAAAAGCCCCGGCTATCCGCCAAAAGGGCATACACCTGCGACTGCGCCAAGCCATCACTCACCGTGTAGGTCTGCACACTCCGTGGCTGAGCACAGAGTATCAGGTAACAACAATTTAAAAAAATGGCGATAAATAGTCGGGGCATGATTTTAACTTTCCTCTGCAAGCGCATCTTTCAACAAGTCTACATTGTCGCTTCCAATAGCATCGGCTAACTGGCGGCGATATTTAGATTTTACGGATAAAAATCGGTACAATTCTATTGCTTCCTTTTTACTCTGTTCTGGTAAATTGAAATACCCGTATTGCTCAAAATATTTCGTCAAAGCTTTTAACCGCCACTCGTTATCATTACCATAAGCGCCTACGTTGTATAAAAACTCAGCTTGCCGGAGAGCTTTAAACTTTGGGCTAAGGTTATCCAACTTATCTATAGACGCTAACAAAGCATCCACTTTTTCCTCTTCTCTGTAGTAGGTTTCGCCTAAACCCGCAATAACCAATGCCAACTGCTGCTGCTCTTCTTTGCTCAGGTTATTGATTTCGGCTTTAGGTTTACTGAAAATCTGGAAAATGTAATCCCCACATTTTGCTTTTTTGTTCTTGCTATAAAAACTTGCCAGATCGAACATTTCCGCCAGCCCCAATGCTGTAACTTGCGTAATCGTTTCCGTTCGCACTTGGCTTTCAGGAAGCTCCACCTCCCCAATAATCGTTCCCTTATCCTCCTTCGTTCTAACCAGCAGTTCTACCTTCTTCCCGCCTCCTCCAGCGGTAGTAATGTATTCATCTTGCTTATCTATTTTCAAGTGATTGATCGCCGATCTAGCGTCTATTTCTGGTGTCTCACTTTTAAATTTAAACAACCCAACTAAACACAAACCAAAAATTAATACCGGGGCTATCCCCTTAAGCGCCAAGCCTGCAAAATTGACCTCCCCCTCGGCAGATTGCATATCTTTTCTGAAATCGCTATGAAAAATAAGCGCCAAAACAATAATGAGCATTGCCGCTACAATCGCATAAACGATAATACTGTTATCTGAAATTACAAACCCCATAATTAGTCACTATAAATTAGGGCAATCAAGGTAAGACTTTTTATTTAGAGCTTGTTCTTTGGGGCCATGCCATCTCCCGACTCATAAAGTCGAGACGCCCCGAGCTTCAGGCGCTGCCTTACGCGCCGATTTTTCGCCAATCGTGCCAATGCGATCTACGGTTGGAACACATCTATGTTTTTGGAATTGATCTCGGAGAGGTTATAGATTCGTAGAACAATATTTATCCTGATTAAAAACGACCTCGGATGAGGTCGCACTACCATCAGAACAAGAACTTGCTCCTAAATCATTACCTTCGCACCTTCAAAATATGCTATCACTTTGTCTACTTTTCCTATTCCTTCTCCCCTCCGTCGGTGGCTATATTTAGCCATCGGTTTTTTCCTTATTACCTCCTGGTTTTCAACAGGCTATAACCAATCTGATGAGCATTTTCAAATTTTAGAATTCGCAGGTATCAAATTAGGCATCACCCAAGCGCATGACCTCGCCTGGGAATACGGTGCTCAGATGCGACCTACCCTACAACCCGCTATGGTTGTAGCGACCCATAAGCTGTTGGCCCCTTTGGGCATCGACAATCCTTTTACCATTGCATGGTTGTTGCGGGTGTTAAGTACGCTTTTTACTCTAGGAGTAAGCTGGTTACTCTATCGCGTCTATGTCTCTCGATTCACCGAGGGGCATCAGCAATGGGCTTTTTTTCTCTTCAGTTTTTTCCTATGGCTTGGCATTTACAATGGCGTGCGTTTCAATTCCGAAACCTGGTCAGCCAACACCTTTGCCCTTGCCGTGGGACTCTTCACCTATTGGAAACACCCCAACTGGCGACAATACCTGGCCTTGGGTTTATTGGTAGGCTTGTCTTTTGTTTTCCGTTACCAGGCTGCTTTCATGATTGCCGGTTTTGGGCTCTGGCTGATCTTCATCCAAAAAGAAAAGACCGGCAGATTGCTGGCCTTCATTCTCGGCGGTCTACTTATGGCAGGCGTTGGTGTTCTCATTGATCGGTGGTTTTATGGGGGATGGGTACTAAGCACCTGGCATTATTTCGAACAAAACATCTTATTGGACAAGGCCTCTACCTTTGGCGTCGACCCCTGGTGGAAGTATTTTCAGGAAATGATCATCAAGGGCGTTCCTCCCTTTGGGCTTGTCTACCTACTGGCCATATTTCTATTCATCTGGCAAAAGCCAAAAGACCTTATCACTTGGCTCGCCATCCCTTTCCTGGCCATCCACCTACTCATTGCACATAAGGAGCTGCGTTTTTTGTATGTTCTTTTGCCATTCCTCCCTATTGTCTTAAGCACCGCTTTGCAATGGTGGGAAAACCGTCGCCAACAGCCGCTCTGGTCGGGTCGAGGGTATCGAATTGGCTGGCGCATATTCTGGTTCCACAATGCGGTACTTACCCTCTTTATCATGTTTTGGCCCATCATCATGGAGATGAATCTCTACCGCACGATCTACGACCAATACCAGAAACCCATTACGATCTACGGCGTACAGGATCATCCCTATCGACCTTTTGAACTGTACATTAATTATTATAAACGCAAAAACCTCTACATCGCAGAGGTTGACAATCTTGATGAACTTCCTTTGCATGGAAAAGACACCTATCTACTCGGCGTTGACCGCAGAGAAGGCTACCCCATCGATAGCCTTCCTGGCCACAAAAAACTAATCTATAGCGCCTTTCCTGACTGGATAATGCCCCTCAATTTCAACAATTGGATGAGCCGATCGCAATGGTGGATGGTGTATGAAATACGGCCTTAGGGAAATTGGAAAGCGGAGGTGGGAAGTCGGAAGTATTTTGAATCCGCTAGTAGCAGGAGACCTCTGAGACGAAAACAAGAAAACAAATCCTAAAACTAGTACGTGTGTTCCGACTTCCGCTTTCCGACCTAAACCAAACCTCCCTTCCCCTGCAAAACAGACTCCGAAACAAGGCCAACATCAACAATAGGAAGGGCCGGGGATGGGGCTA
>NZ_JBOEFX010000162.1:0-23846 GCF_050633125.1 Lewinella sp. | reverse complement strand
TCCGATCTCCGACTTTGAAAAGTGTAAAAATTGGGTAAGTGTAAGAGTGTAAGGGTTGGTTAGTAGCCCCTAGTGGAATCAAATACTTCTGACTTCTCAGTTCGGCGTCGGTTGTACCTACGCCTATATCACATGTTCGGTTTGATGGTTCGTTGGCTAGATGGTTTGGGATTTGTTGTTGGTTGGGTTCCTCCCCTATCGCATCAAATACGTCCGAATTCCCACTTCCGGTCTCCGACTTTGAAAAGTGTAAAATGGTGTTTCGTTAAACAGAACAGGCTCCGAGGGTAAAATCCTTGGAGCCTGTTTTGATTATCTTGCGTTAATTGTTACATTTCCTTTGTTTCCGTTTCACCGATGTGCTTGAGGTAGAATTTCCATACTTCATCAGCAACATCACGGCCTAACTGAAGGCCAGCAACGTTATCTGCCTGAATGTGGTAGCCGCCCATTACACGCGACCAACCAGCCATTTCGGCTGTTTCTGTGAATGTAGGAAATTCAATTACTACGGTATCACCTAGGTTGTCTGGCTCTGTCAGGGCACCCGCTACAAGGGTAACGCTGCTACCAAACTCCTCGCTACCTGTCCAGCGCTTAAGGGCCTCAGCACAGCCACCACTAATGGTACTATGACCAGAAGTATAACTAGGGAAAGGAGGACACAAGAAGGTCTCAGGAGAATAAGGGCGCCACTGTTGTCCGTCCATCTCTATCAACCCTTTTCCTTCACCACCCCATGCTTTGATTTTCTGATCTTCATAGTACTTGTGTACCAATGCATACGGACGTGCGTAGTCATAAAACATCTTCGAATCCCAAGAAGCGATAAAGGCATCCATTGCAACCACCTGATTGTAAAAGAACATTTTCACATCTTCATCAAGGGTATGATTATCACGAACAGAAACTTCCTGGGCAAACTTCAACCAGTGGCCAGCCTGCTGTACAGATTGAGGCCCATCACGCATAAACTCAACGAGTGCTTTATCCTTATCGGTGAGACTAGCTTGAAGTTCCATTACTTCTTTCACCTCTGCTTCCAACTGCTCAGAACCGATCATCGGAGGAGGGCCAGGGCGGAATTGATCGCCAGACTTCAAGGCTACTGGCTGTACTTTGTCCCAGTAAGGCGTCAAACATTCCGGTGCAAAGCGACCTCCTTTGCCATCAGCAAAATACTTAGGCTGCCAACGGTTAGGGTCAACATTTTCATCAGCTGAATTGACCGGAGCATAACCAACATAGTTGAAATAAGGCTGGCCATTAGAGCCTTCTTCTTCACCATACTGATTAGAACCGTCACCTTTACGAGCTTCGATAACCGCTTTCGCAGCAAGGTTACCAATACCCACAGGTGTTGTTGGGTCGGTAGACATATCATCTGGATCAAGGCCTAATTCCCGCATGTAATCAGCGAAAATTTCCTTATCTGTGAAATAATACTCACTTAATGTTCCATAAGCAGCATAGCTGATAGCAATTTCCTTGTTTTTCAAATTCTGTTCTGCATCAGGGCGGCGTTCTACACCACTGAGATAAACAGGCGTCGCTTTTTCATCATAACACGACCATGCATCAAAAATAGACACAAAAATCAAGCCCAAGTAACGAGACGTGATTGTTGGTCTAGGCTTGAATCTATCGGTATCATTAGCAGTTCCCAAAATAGCCATCTGGCTCCATTTGTAAGCGACATTTTCTGCCCCTTTTGGCTCCTCCATTGTATCAGCAGCCCCATCAGTACCCTCTGACTCGGAATTACTACAGGAAACCAGTAGCCCCAAGAGCATCACAAGTAGAAAAAAGTAGTTTTTCATAATTCAAGGTGGTTAAAATAAATGACCGCATTTTTTATGCTATTGGCCATTCTAAATATTAATCAATAATTATCGATAAAAGAATAATTCATGAACAGTACCGGCAGCAAAATGAGTCTGCCCCCTTTCCAGGCGAATAAAAGCATCACCATGTAAAAGGTTAGCCAAATCACCGGATCCATGCCCTTTTTTAGGATGAGCAAGAATGCGGCCGTTCTTATCGTAGCTGATTTTTACTTCTAAAAAATAGGTCAGATCAGGTTTGAATTCTACATCACTTTGGAGAATACCACAAGGACGATCAGGAATACGTTCCCCCAATGATGTGCGCATCCAATCCAGTAAATACACCTGGGAACACATAAAAGAGGAAACCGGATTGCCAGGTAAAGCAAAAATCGTTGCTTCCAATTCACTATGCTGGCCAAACCAAAAAGGTTTCCCTGGGCGCTGGGCTACCCGGTGGAATAATTTGGTAGCCCCCAAACGATCAAGTGCTGTTGGCAAAAAATCGAACTTGCCTTTAGACACTCCACCGCTCAATATAAGCACATCAAAATCCCGCAAGTATTCTTGTAGTTTTTCAAAAACAACCTCCTCGTTATCAATCAAGTGCGCTGTACTTACAGGAACATTAAAACTTTGCAAACTTGCTTGCAATCGATAAACGTTGCTACGCCTAATCTGATGAGCTGCTGGTTGCTCATCAACCTCAACCAGCTCGTTACCTGTTGAAATGATAATGGTCTTAGGTAAGCGAGAAACTTTGATGAGTGCTTTTCCTATACTTGCACCAACGCCAATTTCACTGGCAGAAAGCAACGTGCCTTTGGTCACCAACAATTCACCTTTGGCTCTATCTTCTCCCCGATAGTGAATATTTTGCCCCTTTTTATAGGGCGCATTAATACGGGCAACACCATCGGCAATTTCAACATCTTCATAACGAATAATGGTATCACAACCACACGGCAATACCGCTCCGGTCATTACCTCTAGACATTGAGTAGCATCAAAAAGTTCTGATTGTGGATCACCTGCGGCAACAATACCTGCTACAGGCAAATGATCTGATTGAACGGCGGTATCATAATGAATGGCGATACCGTCCATTGTAATTCGGTCATAAGGAGGCAATTCCCTATCTCCGTGCCAATCTTCTTGTAAAACTCGACCAATACCCTGCGCTAGTGGAATCGTTTCAACGCCAAAATGGCGAGTACTATCCTGGACAATTTGGTAGGCTTCGGCAAGACTAATCATGGGTATTTCTGCTGTTATTCCTCACAAAGTTAAAAACTAAGCCCAATAGGAAAAAGAACATTTGTCACCTATGATGATTTAGTAAAAAAGGAGCGTAAAAAGCATGCTACTTTTTACACTCCCTTTTACGAGCCAGTATTTACATCAAAATTATTAATCAATCATTTGCGCATGAATTGCAGCAATTCCTACCATATCTACAATCTGCCGAACGCTGGCACCGATCTGAAGGATGTGTACGGGTTTTTTAAGCCCCAACATAACAGGGCCTATAATGTCCATACCTGCAGCATTGCCCAATAAGTTATAAGCAATATTAGCAGCCGAAAGGCTGGGGAAAATAAGGGTATTCGCCCGTTCGTCACCCAATTTTGAGAAAGGGTAATACTTCTGTCGCAACTTTGGATCCAACGCCATATGTGCCTGCATTTCCCCATCAACCTTCCAATCAGGGTGGCGCTCATGGATGATTGCAGTGGCTTCCCGCATTAGAGTAGCCGACTCTCCGTTGGGAACAGATCCAAAATTAGAGTAGGTTACCAGTCCTATCTTAGGCGTAATATTGAAGGTCTCAACTTGCTCTGCAACCAATTCCGTGATACCAGCGATATCTTCCGCGCTCAAGAAATGATTGACTGTTGTGTCGGCAAGGAAAAGTGGCCCAAAACGCGTTTGTAAGATATGGGTACTCGCCACTTTGTTCACCCCTTCTCTGGGGCCAATAATCTGTAAAGCAGGACGCAGGGTGTTGGGATACTTCCTGCTCAGTCCGCTGATCATGGCATCGGCCTCTCCCGTTTCCACCATCATGGCACCATAGTAGTTCTTATCCAGCATCTGTTCTTTGGCCTCCAGCATGGTGACCCCTTTACGCTTTCGTTTCTCATACATCTGATCAATGTAAGTGTTGAGCGTAATCTTTTCTGCCTCAGAAATGGGGTTCCGAGGATCAACAATACGGATCGTTTCCGGAATTTCGATGCTGTGTTCAAACGTAATAGCTCTTATTACTTCCCGGTTACCCAACAGAATTGGTTCTGCAATTTTATCTTCAATAACCACCTGAGCTGCCTTCAATACCGAAACGTTTTCCGCATCTGCGAAAACAACCCGTTTGCGATCCTGGCGAGCTTTGGTTTCAATAATTTTCGATAAAGTATTGTCGTTACCTAAGCGTTTAGCAAGTTCCAGTTCATAATCCTCCCAATCAGAAATGGGATGTTTGGCAACACCTGAATCCATTGCCGCTCGGGCTACCGCTGGTGCAACGGTAGTGATCAAACGAGGATCAACAGGTTTAGGGATAATATAATCTCTGCCAAAAGTCAGGTTTGTGCTGCTGTACGCCAGGTTAACAATTTCCGGCACTGGCTTCTTTGCCAAATCAGCCAAAGCTCTGACGGCACCAAGCTTCATTTCTTCGTTAATTTCTGAAGCGCGAACATCCAGTGCTCCCCTAAAGATGAAGGGGAAACCAAGCACGTTATTCACCTGATTAGGATAATCAGAACGACCTGTAGCCATGATACAATCTGGGCGGGCAGAAGTAGCATCTTCGTAACTAATCTCCGGCGTAGGATTGGCCATCGCAAAAATAATAGGATCAGCCGCCATGTCTTTGATCATCTCCTTGTTCAAAACATTACCACGAGACAAGCCAATAAAGACATCTGCACCATTAAGAATATCGGTCAAAGAGGTATCTGCGGGCATCGAGCCATTGACGAACTCTGGTTTTTTACCATCAAGGTTATCACGATCCGGGTGGATGAGCCCTTTACTATCGTACATAAAAATATTTTCCTTCTTAGCACCTAAGGAAACATAAATACGAGTACAGGAAATTGCGGAAGCACCAGCACCATTTACAACAATGCGTGCCTCACTAATGTCTTTACCTACAATTTCCAGTGCGTTTAGTAATGCAGCCCCACTGATGATAGCAGTACCATGCTGATCATCGTGCATTACAGGGATATTCAGCTCCTCTTTGAGGCGCTCTTCGATCTCAAAACAATCAGGTGCAGAAATATCTTCTAGATTAACCCCACCGAAGGTTGGCTCCAGCAGCTTTACCGTACGGATAAATTCGTCAACATTTTTGGTATCCAGTTCCAAATCGAAACAATCGATATCAGCATAAATCTTAAATAGAAGCCCCTTACCTTCCATGACGGGCTTACTTGCTTCAGGGCCAATATCACCTAAGCCCAACACGGCTGTACCATTACTGATAACGGCTACAAGATTGCCCTTGGCCGTGTATTTGTAAACATCATTGACATCCTTTTCAATCGCCAGACAAGGTTCGGCTACCCCAGGAGAATAAGCCAAAGACAAGTCCCGCTGATTGGCCGTTTCTTTGGTGGGAATGACTTCAATTTTTCCGGGTCTTCCTTTTGCGTGATAATGTAATGCTTCTTGCTTGATATCCATTGATTAAGAATTTCGTCAGTTAGGTAATACGTCTACGAAACATACAATCCAAAAGAAAGTTGTTTTCTGTAGGGCCGCAAATATAGGTCTAATTGCTGCTTAAAAAACGGTAGGCATAATTTTTAGTTGCTGATCCTGCTTAGCTGATGGGGTATCTTTTCAATGAACATTTCTCATTTCCTACATCCGACACTAACAAACAAGCTCCATGGTATACAAATCATAGCCAGGTGCCCAATAATCCTTTTTCGTATAGATTGTTTTAAAGCCAGCCTTACTAAAAAAACCATCCACTAATTGCGATGTACGAACAATAACTTTTTCAATATCCTTATGTGCTTGTAACTGCGCCAGGCAAAAATCCAGGATTTTTCTACCCAAGCCCTGCCCCTGATAGTCGGGATGAAAAACAAACCAAGAAACCTGCCCGGTGCAGCTATCTGGCTTATAACCATAGCCTGCACAGCCAACAATAATTCCATCTTGCTCCATTACGAAAAAGTCGGATGGGTTGCTCGCTAAAAAAGTTTCAAAGTGCGCCACTTCTTCTTCTCCAAAATATTTGGGCGTATTCCATTGAAAGAGTTGAAGAAGGGATGCTGTATCTGCAATCTGGAATGGGCGAATCATAAGGGCATTTTTTTTCAAAAGTAGAAAAAAACAACCCTACCTACCTCTATCGTCTACCGCTTTTTTTAATTGATACCAGTCTGCCATTTTAGGCACGACACTGATATTATCTAACGCAACATCTCCATCTGTTCCATTAATTTCAGCGCGGAAGCGGATTCGATGATTTGTACTATTGGCAGTAAATGTAGCTGTAAATTGTACCCACTGGCTGGGGTGCTCTGGCATTGGAAACGTCGCTATTTCTTTACCATCAATATCGATTGCCAATACCTGGGTCCCCATACACTGACAATTATTTTCAGCGTCTTTACCCGCACGGTAATCGCCAGTAATGGTGTATTGCTTACCAATCGTTAATCCGTAGATTTCTTGTTCCACCGCAGGGTCCGTGTTTCCTCCTTGGTGATTCAACCAAATATAGCCACCAGGATTCCCCCCCTGTAACTGGCTGATAGTAGTACGCTCAACCTCTTGGATGTCCCAAGCCGTAAAAGCAGGGTTGCCGTTAAAGGCTCCATTGGTTATCAAACTGGCATTTTGTCCATTCACGATAAGCGAACAGTTTAATATAAAAAAGCCGATAAAGAGCGTATTTTTCATGAGTAGTTAAGTTAACACAAAAACTGACCATAAACAGATGCAAGATCCAGTCTACTTTACTAAATGTCGAAACAACCTCTGGAGGTAAGTGATAAATAGCATTTTTTTAAAAAAACTTACTGTAAAGCAAAAAAAAACTCGCCAAGTCCAATGACTTGGCGAGTTTTCATACTTTTCTCACAAAAAAAACATGATTCTCTGGCAATTTTTGTGTTTGAAGTCAATCGAAAACCAGAATGACGCTCCTTAACAGTCGCTTACTATTCTTGCTTTAGCTTGACCACAAAAATTGTCAGAGAAGGAAAAACATTACTGCTTCACCACTTTTGAAGAATAAACTACTCCATCAGCGTAGATTTTCAGCAAGTATAATCCAGCAGGCTGTGCTGCAAGGTCAATGGTACTTTCTACGGATATATGGTTTAACACCAATTGCCCGGTAGCATTATAGACTTCTACCCGTTCCATATCTAACAGAGGTAACTGTACCTCGCCGGTCGTAGGGTTAGGGTACACTTTTAAGTCGGTATTTACCAAGTTCGTGACGCCTACTGACTCCAACAGTGTCACTTCCAGACAGAAAGTGCCAATGGCAGCGTAGTCCGCAGCGGCTACGTAGCCATCTACCATCAAGAGGTAATCTACACCAGGCTCCGTAACGATTTCCATGTAGGAGTTGTATACCTGATTATCAAAGTCTTCATCGTCGTTACAGGCAACAGCGGTAGGGGTCGTACAATCACCGCTGTAGAGCGCAAACTGCGTATCTGTGTTGGTCATTGGGTTGATGGAATCGCACTGAATAGAACGAATGCCATACTTCTCTCCATCACCCGTGAAGGCATACCAGATGGTATTGTTGAGCACTGGCGCATCACCAAACCAACACTCGTAACCAGTACCAGGATCATTATCGGCATTATAGCCGGTATTATCTTGAACAGTAGATACAACGGCTTCATTCAAAGGACCGTCAAAAAGGAAGTCGATATCAATTGCATCCGGACAAATATCGCCGGAGAGTTGAGCGTCTTCCACCGTAATCACATCACTCTGATTATCCGAACAACCATTGCCATCCGTGAAAGTATAAGTAACGATCACTTCGCCAGTACCCGCAGCGGCCGGATCAAAGGAGAAGCTCATACCGTTACCTTCGTCGGTGACACCAGGGCCGCTATAGACACCACCCGCAGGGCTACCGCCCGACAAGCTCGTTTGTAGGCCAGCATCGACGCCGATAATACTTAAGCTGCTGGCAAAAGTTACTGTTGGCGATGCATTGACGGTAATGATAGAAAAAGCTGCACTAGTACCAATGGTATAAAATATAGAGATTTCTCCGGTGCCAGAGGCAGCAGGATCAAAACTGAAAGAAGTACCATTTCCGTCATCCGTAACACCGGCACCACTGTATACACCACCTGCTGGTGTTCCTCCTCCCAGGCCGGTTTGTGTGCCAGCATTGCTACATATATCACTCAATGAGAGCGTCAAAGCAACTGCGGGAGTGACGGTGATTATTGAACCTTGTGATGAGGTACAGCCATTGCCGTCGGTATAAGTATAGGTAATGACATTTTCGCCTATGCCAGCAGTAGCTGGATCAAAGCTAAAAGTGGTACCATTGCCGTCATCCGTGACGCCATTTCCGCTATAGACACCACCACCAGGGGCGCCACCGCTCACGCCGGTTTGTACGCCAGCATCTGCACTGACGGTGCTAATGCTGCTGGTGAAGGTGACGGTTGGCAGCGCAGCCACTGTGAGCGTGCTACTAGCCGTGGAACTACCTATCGCATAGTTTACGTTGGTTGATCCTACGCCTGCAATACTAGGATCAAAGGAAAAAGAGGTACCATTGCCACCATCCGTGACACCGCTACCGCTGTAAACACCACCGACAGGGGTAGCGCCACCAGTAATGGTTTGGATACCGGAATCTTCACAAACGGTTCCCAGGCCAGGAAACGTGATAGAAGGTGCTACCACGGATACTGATACGGAGGTGCTAAAGTTACTACCACAGGCTCCACTACTAGTAGTGTAAGTAATACTACTTACTCCTACACCCGCTACAGCCGGATCAAAGGAAAAGGTCATACCATTGCCGTCGTCCGTGACACCGGGCCCACTATAGGTACCACCGATAGGAGTGGCACCACCCAAACCTGTTTGGATGCCATCTAATTCGTTATATGTTGTCGTAGCTAGGCTGAACACAGGTATACCAAGAAGTTCTGACGGAACGAAGCTATAGCAAACTTGTTCCGCTTGACATGATCCTATAGAAAAAATAACAAACTCGGCAGTAGGAGGAAGAAAGCTCGACGAAAAAGATTCGGTAAAAGTTAATTGTGGAAAGTAGGAACCACATTGCGTGCCGTCGCCATCCGTTATCCCCCAGGAATCGGCGCCATTGAGTGCACCATCTACACTAAGCGTAAAAATTCCATTAGGGGTATCTGGGCATTCAACAACGGTAACTCCATTAATCACCGGCGTACAGCCACTACTCAAATCAACCCCTCCCGTAAAGGGAACCGTCGACAAAGCCAAGTTGGTCGGAGCAGTAGGAATACTCCAGTTCGATACGTTCATCAAATCCATTGCATCTACTGGGTTACCTCGTAAACTGGGGTTGTATTCTCCGTCAGAAGCATTCAATATTGTCACTACGGCATTGGGAAAATCCATGCGAGGATCATCGCCGATAAGGTCAGTGCCGTCAAATACATCCGTGAGATTCAAGGCAGCGTAGATTTCACTAACGTTATCCAATGGATCAGCTGGGTTAGAAGTATCAAATGCAAAAAGAACATCACTGGCCGACAAAGTAAAACCGCCGTTACCCGCTAATACTACACTGCCTCCTGCTCCCGTTACCGCAAATACATTGGCACTAGTTTCACTAATAAACACCACTGCTCCTGCAGCTAGGCCGCCTGTTGGGGCCGTATAGACCAGGTAAGGCTCTCCATCGTCAACAACCTCACAGAGGTTATCAAAATGGAAGGCACTACATGCAGAGCGCCATTCTTCATCGGTAAAGTAAATAACCGTTCCTTCAGCGATGGCCTCCCCTGCCACAAAAGAAAACCCATCGGGGCTACTGGTTCGGGTAGCACCTACAAAGGCAACTTTAGGCGTTTGAGCCTGAAGGCTCATCGTCCCAACAAGGAAGAAGACCAACAACAGCGCATGGCTCCGGTGGATAAAGGAGTTTAAAAGAGTAAAAATCTTCATAATTAGTTTTTTTAATATAAGATTAGGTGAACGTTGTTACAAAATAACATTTTGAATCCATGTTTTAAAATCCTTGATATTATCCCTGAAGTATCACCTGTGCCCAAAAGGTCAGTGTACCTTTATCACCAGAGATTGCAACAACATTTAGTGGCCCCTTGAGGCGGCTGAACTGGTTGTTCATCAAAGCACTAGTCCAAACCAAATAACATTTTAAAACCCTTAATAATATGGGCCAATGCTGTTTGCGGGCCTGCTAATTCTGCTACAGAAATCTCAAACGCTCCATCTTCTATCATCACTTTTCCGGAAGCCTCACTTGTGTAGGGTGTTATGGCATCAAGAAATTCTACTTCCACCTTGTAAGGAATCTCTTTCATTATAATAGCCGGATTCAGCCAACTCTGATCCCCAAATGGCGCGATAATTGGCAGCTTTGACTCATATACATGGTTGGTTACCTCTATTTTAGTGATGTAGATACTCGCAGGAGTAACAGTATCGTCTGTAATTGTAATGGTAATATCGAGCGTACTACCAAAAGGAGTTCCATCCTCCGTTTCCAGGAAAAAGCCAAAACCTGGATCAGCTGCTTTAGGTTGAACTATTTTTATTTTCTTTTTATCTCCACCATCAAATTTTGAAGTGCTCATCTCTTTAAAAGTTTTATTGAATAATCTAACTGTTTATGTACTTAGGCCTCTAAAAGGTAAGTACCATAGATGTTTTTATTTGCTTCTTATAATAAGAATACGTTTTGGCCCTTGATTTTCATGATGAAACAGTCCCAACTAGGAGGAGGGGCGACAATTCAGCCGAGCTTGCGACAATTAGCTGCGTTAAGAGCTAATTCGGGAATTTTGTAACAAGTTCTGAAAACAAGTTTATTCCAAAAGAACAAAACCCGCCCACAGGAAAGGATCTTGGTAGCGTGCTTGCATATAAGCCTGAGCTGCCCGAAATGCTTCAGGAATTGTTTTTCCTTCCTCAAGCCAAGCTAAATAAAAAGTTGTCATAAAAGCCTGTGCCTGAAAATCAGGAATTTGCCAAAGCGTCATGATCAGGTACCTGGCACCAGCGATTTTAAATGCTCGTTGGAGACCATAGACACCTTCTGTGCCCTTGATATCCCCCAGGCCTGTTTCACAAGCCGAGAGAATCACCAATTCGGTTTCTTTAAGGTCCATTTTACTGACCTCATAGGCCGTCAATATTCCATCCTCTCCACCTTGACTCCTTGGCCGGCCGGTTTCCCATGCATAGTTCCCATCGGCAAGCACCAACCCAGAACGTATCATGGAACGCTCCGATGCACGGAACGCCAAGTCATCCTCCCCTGCAATTTCTTCGGGGTCAGGAAAAAAGAAGCCGTGGGTTGCTAAATGAAGTATCCCTGGTGATCGGCTTATTTCGCCAAAAGTCTTTAATGAAGCCTCTGTCGCTTCTTCTTTCATCAGCATTTGGGTCTCGTACCCTGCTTCAACAAGTAAGTCTTTAGCTGTAGTTATTTCCACCTCAGTCCAGGGAAGTCCTTTCCAATATCCATCAGTATTTCCAGGATTCATTTCCCCTTGGTCTCCACGCCTACTTGTATTTATTGTTTCCGTTGTAGTTAGTCCCTCTACTTTTATATCTCCATAGCTAATCCCCCCATAAAGAGCTGCTACTGATAGGGGATTTTTTCCATTTTTAGAACTTCCAGGCACGACCAATTGGCGCGTACTGCCCAAGGCATACAATTCATATTTCCGGGACAAGGTTTTACCATCAGGTGTGGGGATAGCCCCCAAATTAATTCGATGCAACAAACCTGAAGGAGAATAGTAAATACGTTCTATTCTTTCAAGTTTGTTTATCTCCTTCGAGATAGGTTCCCAAATTAATTGGTGAAGGACATTTTCAGGAGTCTCCTTACTATACAGTGAATTAATCATTACGGAGGTGGATTCCACCTTGTTGTAAAGCAAACTATCTAAAGAAGATTCTGAAAACAACGGAATAAACACCGGTTTTTTCGCGAACTTTGTCAATAGTAAAGCCGCATATTTCATAGATTTTCGAGTATTACCTGATTCACTCGGATACTGGATAAACTCTATAGCAATTTCCGCTGATTGGAGTTGATTTTGCACCTCTTTCCAGGTGACTTGTTGTACTGCGTTCCCAAAGTCTGCCGTACGCCTGATTAATGCTTTTTCAAGCAAACCTGCCTCCATTTCCAGGTGCTCTACGTTCTCTTGTACTTCTAATGGTGAGGCATACTGCGCTGCCAACTTCCGGTTAATATCCCGCAATTCCTTATACATTGAATTCGTGGTCGTATCCAATGTTGCCAATTGGTTTAACTGGAGAGCTGCCTGCAATAAGAAGCCCTTATAAACCATTATTTTGTCATAAGCCAAGTCTGCCAACGGCGGGTGCTTTTCTGCGAAAGCAAAGTAATAGTATAAGTTCTTTTTATAATCTTCGGTGTAATTAGCCAATTCCTCTTCCGAGAAATGCCGCGTAGCGCTGGTAAGCCCTTTTTCTTCCAGTTCACCTAATGCTCTAAGCGCATCAGCAGCGGCTTGATAATTCTGCAAATACTGCTCACTTTCTGCTATTGCCCTTAAACCCCGTAAATAGCGGGGGTGGTTTTTACTCAAGTGAGCAGCTAATATCTCTAGTGCCTGCTGTTGAATATCCTTACTTAACTGGATTTTGTTTTGAGAAAAATAAACATCCCCTAAATTTTGCAAATAATAGCCATAATCAACACCATTCTCTTGGTCGTTATCTATCAAAATTGCTAAAGCTTGGTTTAAGTTTTTCTCCGCCTTGCTTAATCGTCCTGTATATTCATATATTACTGCCAGGCTGTTGAGTATAATCGCATAATCCTGATGATCAGTACCGATATATTCACTTTCCAAACTAGCGGCTTCATTGTAATACTGTTCGGCAAGTTCAAGCTCATTGAATTGAAAATACAAGGCTCCTAGATTAAGGAGTAGATCGATGTAAGTATACAAATCCAACTCTTCTTGTGCTTCGTAGATGGCTTTCGCTTCTAAGTATAGACTTTTTGCCCTGGCGTTATTACTGGTCAGGTAATATAAGTTTCCCAAGCTGATCAAACTCATTCCGTAATCAGGGTGCGTGTCCCCCAACAGACGTTCTCTTATACCCTTGGCTTCCAGTCCGTAAGCTTCGGCTTGCTCATAATTCCCTAAATTCAAATAAAGGCCCGACAAATTGACCAATGTGTTGGCAAAGGTTACACTTTCGCGGCCTGCACTCTGCTCACGAATATTCAAAACCTCCTGATAAATAGGTTCTGCCTCTCCATACTCCCCCATCACATCATATACGATGGCCAAATTATTGAGGCTTTTCCCATAATCCGGATGCATCGTCCCCAACAATTCAGCCCGCAACTCTTTTGAGTTGATGTACCAAGGGATGGCCTCTTTATTTTGCCCCATAAAGTATCGAATTCGGCCTTCATTAAAACAATAACTCGCATAAGCTACGGAATGCTCTCCACAACAATCCACTGCAACCTCGCCAGCAGCAGCGGAAGCTGTAAACGCCAAATCAAAGGCAGCCTCAGCAGTATAATCTCGGGAAACCTGAATAAGGCTATCAAATATAGCAGGAATAACTGCTGACTCTGGTTGAGAAAACAGTGCACAAGGAAAGAGCACCTGTAAGCACAGGAGCAAAATGGGGGACGAAAAGGGTTTCATACGGGTAAATGCGGGTACTATTGTGTACCTATTCCACAAGAAAACAAAAAAACGGGGAAGAGCCAAATGGGTACCTACTGGTACAAATTCAAAGCCTTTTTGGCTTGTAACTTATAAGGGTCATTTATCTTCTTCGCAATTTTTTCAAAAATAGCCAACGCCTTAGCTTCTTCACCTGCCAATAAGCTTGCCAGGCCTCGGTACCATTCCACCTGTGGCAGCCATTCAACAGGGGGCGTCTCCAGCTGATCTAGTAAAGTCAATGCTTCTGGGCCCTGCCCCATTTCCAACAAGGTGTAAGCTTGCAAATAACGCAAGGTATCATTGGGTGCAAGCTGCCGGTCTAAACGTTGCAGCCGGACATAAGCAGTGGTGAATGTCCGCTCTCTCAGAAGTTCATCAACTGCAAGGTATTCTTCGGTAGGTTTGAGCCCAGTGAGGGGATACCCCGTGTACCAGAGTTGGTCCAACAACTCCTTGCCTTCCTTTTGCTCGCTTTGACCGCGTAAATAAGTATCAGGAGCACCATAAGGTGGTGGTGGCAACTCGGCCCTGGCTATAGGAATCTCCCTTACGGGAGGAGCTGCAGGCGCTTCTTCCTGGGGTATTTCTGTTGGCAGCACTTCTTCTTCGATATCTATAACAGGTTCTTCTTCAACGGGTTTAGGAGCCGATGGCAAGGTGTTTTCTTGCTCAAAAACATCTTCCGTCGTCAAAGGAGACGAGACGGTCTCCTTCCTTGGGAACCATAACCAAACAGCAAAAAAAAAGGTCAACAACAAAAAAACAAGACCAATAGCATTATTTCTCCGGCGCCGCTTCGCGCGAGCGCGGGCAGCTGCGGCAGCCTTTACTTTGCCTTTTATTCGAAGCGCAGTAAAGCCTTCACTCAAACGATCAACGGCCGCGCGTTCTTCCTCGCTGGCATCGTCATTTAAGTATTTATTGATGTCTTCCATTTCGTCGCAATTTCGATCAGTTTTTTCATACAGGTGCTTCGCTTCATTTTCAAAGAGTTGATCGTCGAATAGGGTGTCAATTTTCCCTTTATCACTTCTTCGTCACTGTAACCATCAATATGGTGTAAGCGAACAACTTTTTCACAAGCCTTCCCTAGCTGGCTTAAAAATTGGGTAACTAAAGCTGCTGAATCATTTTGGCGCTCCAGAGCTTCATATTCACTTAAATGCTTTACATGGTGGCTCTCTAGCAATTCCGTATCAGGCTTTTTCCGGCGGATTTTCGCCATCGCCAGCCTTTTTGCTACTTCTACTAAATAGGTCGTAGGAGCATGGCCTTTAAATTCGTAAGCACCCTCCTCAATTTTTTGTAAAAAAATGAGCGTACTCTGATTTAAAATATCCTCGATTTCTTCCCCATCAAGGCCCATGTTACTAACTACTTTGCGTAACATGGGTAACGCTTTAGTCTGCAAACATAGAATTGCTTTATTGTCCATAGCCACCAGTCCTTCATACAATTGCTGATGGCTTTTGAACTTTTCACAACCCCGATTAGTAGAAACCCACCTCTTAAAAGGCATAAGTGAATGCTTGTTTATGGCATGAAAACGATCAAAGGTAAGTAGATGAGATGTTTTTTTTTAAAAAAGTGGTTTATAAGCCACCGCCTTGATCTCAATCAATAGATTTGGATGGGGTAATTGATGTACGGCAACGGTTGTCCGCGTAGGTCCAGTAGCGTGATTAAAAAAGGTACCATACACTTCGTTGTACCCTTTAAAATCCTCCATATCTACCAAAAAGGTGGTCATATCAATAAGGTGTTCCAAACCAGCATCCATACTACTGAGTAGCGCTCCGATGTTTTCGATTACCGCCTGGGTCTGCGCCCGAATATCTTTGTCTACCCGACCATCAGGATGAATAATTACCCCGGCATGGGTGTTGTCTTGGCGACGGCTACTGGTACCTGATACATAAATAAAATCCCCTACCCGCTTTACATGGGGATAATTCCCAAGCGGTTGGGCTTTGTCTTTTAGTGTTTTGTTTGACATGTGTTTATTTGTTTTCCTGCACCTCTCTCAATACCTCCTCCAAATCCAAATCTTTCACCTCCTTGTCTGCAACCAGCTTTAGCAAAAACTCATCTTGCTTCCGACCTTTAACCATCGCTTCTGCATAAGACAACTCCGGCTTGAAGGTTACCAGTGAATATTTCGAGTAGTAATCAGGAAATTGATCTTCCAGCGCCATTTCCAGGCTACGCTTTTTAATAAAGTCGGTATCGTCTACCTTATCCTGCATCTCGTAAAAATTGTCAATGGCCAAGTCTGCTATGGCATCTGTATTGGCAGGGCGTTCTTCTGAGAAGGCCGCAAAAGTAGCTGGCCAATCTTCTCCGTGTTGCTCCAAGGTCTCGATGAAAATTCTAACATCTTCAAAAGCGGCGTTCATGCCCTGCCCGTAGAAAGGAACGATGGCATGAGCAGCATCGCCCATAACGAGGGTCTTGCCATAGGCCTGCCAGGGGTAACATTTGATAGTGCCCAGGGTACCTACTGGATTGTCAAAGTAATCTTCTTGTAAACCAATCAAGTGAGGCAACAAGCTGGGGTAATGCTCCTCAAAAAAGCTTTTCACTTTCGCGAAAGTATCTAAGGTGTTGAAACCGGCCTCGCCCTCATAAGGATGGAACATGGTCACCGTAAAACTCCCATCCATATTCGGCAATGCAATCGTCATGTAGGCTCCTCTTGGCCAAATATGCAGGGCATTATTGTCAATTCGGTAGCCACCATCCGGCGCAGGAGGGATGGTTAACTCCTTGTAACCACTGCGCAGGAAATGCTGAGAAAAATTAAACAACAAACGTGAAGAACGGCTCATCATCGCCCTTCTTACTACCGATCCGGCACCATCGGTCCCTATCAATACCGATCCGGCAACTTGCACCAAGGTGCCATCGGCACGCTGAAAGGTAGCTGTAGCATTTTCAATATCGGCACTGGTACACGAATGCTCAAAGAATACTTGCAGGTTATCATAAGTATCGGCTTTCTCCAATAAAGTTCGGTTGAGCCCACTGCGTGATACTGAGTTAATGTATTCGTCCTCTCGCCCGCTATAACTGCTAAAGCGGGCATCCTGACCGATTGAATGGATCATTCGCCCACGCATCGGGATACAGTATTTCAATACTTCCTCTCTCATTCCAGCAGTATCCAGCGCCATGAGCCCCCGATGGGATAAAGCCAAATTGATAGATCGCCCTCCTTCTTCGGTAGTCAACCGCAGGTCTGTACGCTTTTCGTAAAGCGCTACGGTATAGCCCTTCTGTGCCAGACGTATACCCAATAAAGTGCCGCAAAGACCAGCACCAATGATAATTACTTTATGTTCTTTGTTCATTACTGTCTCATTTTCTCACCCAATATTTTCACAAAATCGTAGACCTCCGTAAAGGTGTTGTAAAGTGGCACCGGAGCTACCCGAATCACATCAGGTTCGCGCCAATCTGCAATAACACCAGCGGCACTGATGGCTTCATATAAACTTTTATCAGCATCCTGCACCTGAATAGAAAGCTGGCAACCTCGCCGTTCTGGATCACGGGGCGTAATAATACTGATCTTGCCACCCGGCAACTGATCCACCAAATACTCCAGGTAGCCGGTAAGTGCTAATGATTTCTGGCGAAGATTGTTCATTCCTGCTTCAGCAAATACCTCCAAGGAAGCTTTGATGGCCGCCAATGATAGAATCGGAGGATTACTCAATTGCCAAGCTTCAACACCAGGAATAGGGTCAAAATCATCGCGCATCCCAAAGCGGGTAACTTTGTTATGCCCCCACCAACCGGTAAAACGAGGTAATTCCTTGTCATGTGCATGCCGCTCATGTACAAAGCAGCCGGATACACTTCCTGGGCCAGAGTTGATGTATTTATACGAACACCAAACTGCAAAATCAGCTCCGCTGTCATGTAAATTCAGCGGCACATTCCCTGCTCCATGAGCACAATCAAAGCCGACTAAACAACCCTGTGCATGTGCCAATTTGGTAATCTCCGGCATATTGAAAAACTGGCCCGTATAGTAATTCGTGTTGCCCAACAGCACCAATGCTATTTCAGCACCTTGCTCTTCCAAAACACGGGCGATGTCTTCTTCTCTAATCAAAACCTCGCCGTCACGCGCCTTGAGTTCTACCAAGTGTTCAGCAGGATCGTAACCATGAAATTTTAGTTGCGAACTGATGGCATAGCGGTCCGAAGGAAAAGCATCGGCTTCCATCAAAATCTTAGTACGCTTTCCTTCTGGGCGATAAAATGACACCATCATAAGGTGCAAATTGACCGTAAGTGTATTCATCATCACCACCTCTATGGGTTTGGCACCCACTATTTCGGCCATCTTTTCGGTCAAAAACTCGTGGTAGGGTAACCAAGGATTCTTTGCATGCAAATGACCTTCTACGCCCAGGTTTTGCCAGTCGAGCAATTCTTGATCAATAGCTGCTTTGGTGGACTTGGGTTGCAGCCCCAGCGAGTTTCCGCAAAGGTAAATAAAGGGTTCACCGTTCGCTTGGTGAGGTAAATGGAAACGTTCCCGAAACCCACGTAGTGGATCTTTCTCGTCTTGGTTTTGGGCGTATTCCCGAGTGGGTTGGTAAGTCATAATAAGAAATGTGAGATTTTCAATACTTCGCTGCTCCGTAGGATAGGGTTTTAAACCTTATCCTACGGAGCAGGGAGTGAGGGCAGGGCAACATTAAGCAGGTGTCTTTTGGGAACCTCTAATCCGGTTCATCATCGCTTCATTTTTATCGGCTCCCAACCAGCGAAGGACGTTGGCCTCCCACATCTCTTGCTGTTGTTCGCGGGTGATGATACCTTCTTCGACTGCTAAATCCAGCAATTTACCAGGGTAAGAAGATTGTGGCGTACTCTCCATTTCTCCTAAAGGATATGGATCGTCCAGCCCCACCATGATTTGATCAGCGCCTTTATTGCGCTTCATCATCAAATCCAGCGACAGCGTATCATGCACCAAAGTATCAAAGAAGATATTAGGGTGCCCTACTGCTTTGCGGGGGTGCGCCTTGCCTTCAAACAGGTCGGGGCGGCCATCAAATCCTTGAATACGTCGTCCGAGGCTAATCTGAGCCAATTGCCCGCCGTGGGCAAAACAAGTGCGCATATTAGGGTAGCGTTCGTGGTACCCGTTTAGCGTAAAAAAATGGTACGAATCAGCACACTGAGCCAGCATCCACACTAGGTGAAACCGCCAAGCAGTATTCTCCAGTTGGATAAATTTCTCACCATCGTAAGGGTGAATTTCTACGGCCAAGCCATAGTGGTTGGCCAACTCAAAGATCGGTTCGGTTTCCGGGTCAAAAATGGTTCGCCAGGTTCCAGTAGAATCCAGATAATGAGTGGGTAGGCACAAGACACGCAGGTCCAATTCTTCTACACAGCGTTCCATCTCCCAAAGGGCCGAGCGCACAAAGCCGGCGTGGATCACGAAACCACAGGTAAACTTATCAGGATGATCGGCCTGTACTTTTGCATTGAAATCGTTTTGCCAACGCAACACTTGCTTCATCTCTTCCATCCGCAGACCATTACCATACAACTGCGATAGGTTCAAGACGACAGCATGGTCGATCTGGTTTTTGGCCATCCATTCCAGCTTCTCATGCAAAAAGAAACTGGAGTCTGTCACCGGACGTTTCCAATTTTTCTGCAGCATAAATTTGCGATCTTCATCAATCCAGAAGATCTCTTTTTCCTTCATAAATGCCGGAACCTGTTCCGGATAAGGAAGCAAATGAGAATGTCCATTAATACGCATGGTTAGAGGCTATTTTTAAACGCTTGATTAAGCTTTTTTCTTGGTTGGAGGTTCCATCACTGTGCCACAATTGTCACAGGTACGAAGCGAAAGATCAGAATAGTAGCGATCAAAGATCACAGGCATATCCGTCTCGATATTTTCCAGTGTGAAGGCTTCGCGATAGAGTTCATTGCCACAATTTTCACAGAACCAGGCGAGTCCGTCGTCGGTCCCTTCGGGGCGCTGTTGCTCGATCACCAAACCTACCGTATTGGGCCCACGCTGGGGCGAATGCGGGATATTGGAAGGCAGTAAGTAAATTTCGCCTTCACGGATATGAATATCTTTGGGCTCCCCTTCGTCGATGACCTTCAGGGTGATGTCTCCCTCTACCTGATAGAAAAACTCAGGGGTTTCGTTGAGGTGATAATCCTTTCGGGCATTGGGCCCACCCACAACCATGACGATGTATTCGCCATTGGCCCAAACTGCTTTGTTGCCAACAGGTGGCTTAAGCAAGTGGCGGTTTTCCTCAATCCATTCTTTGAAATTAAACTTGGGCAGTAATTTTGACATAACTGTTTATTTATTCTTCAAAAATTATTGATCAGCTCGCATAAATGGCGTGAGGGCGTATAGCCCCGATAAGTCACAGGGAACCATTAACGAGTATCAAAATCCAGACAAACGTTTTTCGGCTCCGTAAAGAAGCGTAATGCTTCAAAGCCCCCTTCCCGACCGACGCCGGAATTCTTTACCCCGCCAAAGGGCGTTCGAAGATCCCGCTTTAGCCAGGTATTGATCCATACAATCCCAGCTTCGAGCTGACGAGACAGCTTATGCGCACGGTCCAGTTGCTGCGTCCAGATGGTGGCAGAAAGACCGTATTCCGTGCTGTTTGCATAATGTAAAACTTCTTCTTCCGTTTCAAAAGGCATGATCGTCACCACAGGGCCGAAAATCTCTTCCTGGTTGGTGCGGCAATCATGGGCGAGGCCTTCGATAACCGTAGGAGCAATGTACCAGCCAGCGGCGTGTTCTCCTTCCAGTTTCACTGCTTCTCCACCGCATAAGATACGGCCGCCTTCTTCCTGTGCCAGTTTAATATACGAAAGAATTTTATCATAATGTGCCTGCGAAACCACGGCCCCAACTTTTGTATCGGTAGCAGTAGGTGGTCCCACTTTTAGCGCTTTTACTTTTTCTACAAAATCCTTTTTAAACCGCTCGTATAATGGTGCTTCTACAAAAACGCGTGATCCGCAAAGGCAAATTTGCCCTTGGTTGGCAAACGAAGATCTTACGGTCGTACGAAGCATCTTATCATAATCGCAATCGGCAAAAATGAGGTTCGGGTTTTTGCCGCCCAACTCTAGTGAGAGCTTCTTAAAGAGCGGCGCCGCTATCCTTGCGATCTCTGCGCCCGTGCGGGTGCTTCCCGTAAAGGAAATCGCTTTCACCTGAGGATGACTGGTAAGCGCCGTACCTAATCTGTGGCCATAACCATGGAGGATATTCAGTACGCCTGGCGGCAAACCTGCCTCTTGGCAAATTTCACCCAGCAGATAGGCCGTCAGTGGCGTCACCTCCGAAGGTTTGGCCACCACAGCATTCCCAGCCGCCAGTGCCGGTGCAATTTTCCAACTAAACAAATACAAAGGAAGGTTCCAGGGTGAAATGCACACCACAACTCCTAATGGAGACCGAAGCGTGTAGTTAAAACCTCCCGGCCCATTATCATGAGACTGACTGGCAAACTGGGTAATCGCTTGCGCAAAGAACCTGAAATTGGCTGATGCCCTCGGGATATCCACCTGTTTAGCCAACCAAACAGGTTTGCCGTTGTCTTGCGATTCGGCAGCAGCCAGTTCATCTGCTCTTTTTTCAATACCCAACGCAATGTTGTTCAGTACACGGTAGCGTTCGTCGATGCTGGTATTTGCCCACTTTTCCTGAGCCGCCTTAGCAGCACTCACCGCCAAGGCTACATCTTGCTCATCGCTATCTGGTGCCTCTGCATAAGGTTTTCCCTTTGATGGATCAAATACAGGAAGATAAGCTCCACCGGCTGGTGCCTGAAATTGGCCATTGATAAAATTCGCTAAGCGTTTCATTCCTAATCCTCGTTTTTCTGCGTGTAGAAAAAGCCTAATTCCTTGACCAACCGTGGAGGCAAGGCCGGCAGCTCAGAGCGTGGTATCAACAGGGTAGAAATATTATGCAAGTCTGTGAAGATATGATGCTTGATGGCGGTTTCCCGCAAATAAGCATGCCCGGAAGAACCGCCGGTACCCGTTTTTCGACCCAGCATCCGCAATACCATCTGAGAGTGTCGATACCGCCAAGTGGTCAATAATTCATCAATATCAATCAGGCACAACAAGAAGCGATATGGCATCTGCAATAACGGTTCTTCGTTGTAGAGGTTAATCATCAGCGCTGCCAACATCGCATCGTAACTCAGGCGAAAAGTACCTTTGCCCTTTTCTTCACTATGCTGATGGGGGTCGAGAATAGACTGAAAATAAGGGTCCGTGTTCCCCATCATTTTCACCCGCATTTCCTTCTCCTTGTCCGTGAGGTAATCAGAGGCCATGATAGCTTCCGCTTCACGAGCAACCATGCGTTCGACCGATGCTTTGTAATGTTCCAAAAATTCGAAGTCACCAAAACGCAAGAAAGGAGTTCTTTCCAGCCAATCCTCAACCGCTGCAAACAGGTTGTTTCCTTGCGAAATATGATCGAGTTTTGCTTGTTGTTCTTTGGTAAAAAAGGCAGCGTAGTGATAATTATTGTAGGTCATCCTTTCGTTTTCCGGCAGCCCCAGCATGTTTTCTACCAGCCTAAACTGGAAACTTTGAAAGCCCGACGCTGGGAAAAGAAACTTACGGAAATCCAGAAAGTCTAGCGGTGTCATCGTCTCCATCACGCGGATGTGTTCGATAAGTAGTTTCAGGATTTCAACCACCCGATTTAAGCGGGCGACAGAGGTTCCCATGTTCCGTTCATCTACCCGATTGGTCTGAAACATATCCACCACAGAATCTACTTCATGAAGGATTTGCTTAAACCATAGTTCGTAACTCTGGTGAGTGATGATAAAAAGCATCTCGTCGTGAGCCGGTTCAGGCTCCAACTCTCCACTCCTAGGGCGCTGCGAACCTAGTAAATCGTCCAAACCCAGATACTGCTGGTAATGGACAGGGCTGTATTTCTTCTGTTTTTCGCTCATTATAGTTCCTTAACGATCAATTATTCTGCACTTCTTTGCCCCAAGATATAACGCTTTTCCAAGATAAGGGGTAAAGCGCTGGTACTCTTTTTCAATCCGGTAATCTATATATTAAGTTTATACTTCATAGTTGATTGCTACTCTAAAAAAACGTAACTTTCTTATTTGAAAAACAATCCTCTTAACAACTTTTCCTTATGATGAAAAATTACCTTATTCTCTTATTAACCATTGCAACCATCACCAGTCTGAAATCACAATCAGACCATGATTTAGGTGTAAACCTAGGGTTAATCACCTATCAAGGAGACCTTTCCCAAGCTCCGATCAACGCCGGACAGTTAAACTTTTCTGCGGGAGTGCAATACCGCAATTTTCTTTCGCCCAAAATAGCCCTTAAAACAGGCTTGAATTTTGGCAAAATCTCTGGCAGCGATTTGGATTACAATATCAGTCGCGGCATTACGATGGAGAACAAGCTCGTAGAGGTTGCCCTCCAGGCCGAGTGGCATATCCTTGGGCAAAAAAGCTTTGAAGAATCCGGTCGTTTTGTTCGCAATTTCTCTCCTTTTGTAGGGCTTGGCTTGGGGATGGTATTCACCAATGAAACCGTCAACTATTCAGGTAATGGAATCTTCAAAACAGAAGAAGACACTGGTTCTCTAATTGTGATTCCTATCGATTTAGGTATCCGCTTTACGGTCAACCCCAATATTTCGGCAACCCTACACGGCGGCACCCGCGCTACTTTCTCCGACCTACTAGACGGTGTCAGTGAAAACGGCAATGCTGATGCAGATGACTGGTACTTGCTGGGCGGCTTGGGGATACTGTATACTTGGTAGTTTTCTTTCGGCAGGGCGTGGGGTGCTTTGAGCGGAGTCCGATGAATACTTCCGAATTCCGACTTCCCAATTCCGACTTTTGGTGCGGGGTGTGGGGGTGAATGTATAATCGCACTGGTACGATTACCCCTACGCTGAAGGTATGATCTGTTGGTACGATTGGAGTGCGGAAAATTCTCCCGAATTTTAGTGCGAAGTGCGAGAAACGTTTACACCTTTACACTTTTCCAACCTTTACACCTT
>NZ_JBOEFX010000161.1:0-23497 GCF_050633125.1 Lewinella sp. | reverse complement strand
TTTACTCATCAAAGATATAAAATTTCGACAATAAAAACAGCAATTGTTTTTGTTTAAAAAAAATAAAACTAAAAATTTATTTCATTGAGGTAATGATTTTAGGTCTTACCTTAGCGGCAAGATCTAAAAACGAAATTCAATGGCAGTAATCGGATTAGAAGGAATGCGCTTCAACGGGCCCCATGGTTTTTATCCAGAAGAAGAAGTACTGGGCAATGATTTTTTGATAGATATCTATCTGGATGTGAATACCAGGCGTGCAGCCATGCATGACGATCTAGGCTCTACTGTAAATTATGAGACGGTCTATATAATGGTGCAATCAGAAATGAAGAAATCTGCACAGCTTATTGAAACGCTGGCTGATCGAATCAATGGACGAATCAGTGAATTCTACGACAATCTTAAAGGCATTCGTCTGGTTATCCGCAAACTTAATCCCCCTCTTAGTGGGCAAGTAGCCGCGGCTTATATTGAAGTAAAAACAGGTAGTTTTTCTGGCGGCGGTGGAGGTGGTGGAAAAATGAGCTCCTTATTTGGATAAGAGCGTTTGCAAAAAAAAGCCATGTCATTGTGCATGGATTATTAATTTTCTCCACCCTTTAACTTTTTACTAACGGTGAATGACGAGCCTTCAGCGTTAAACTTGCGTCTAATCAACAAAAAACGATTGATATGTTTAAGCAAATAACCTTTATCCTGGCCTTGTTATCCCTAACAGCCTGTGATACTACTGACCTTAATAGTGTGCTTGGTGCTGTTTTGAATAGTGAGAACGGGCTTACTTCTACGGAAATAGGTAGCGGCCTTAAGGAAGCCTTGGAAATTGGAATCAGTAAGGGCTCAGATCGGCTTTCTCGTGAAAACGGCTACTTCGAAAGCCCGTACAAAATTTTACTCCCAGAGGAAGCACGCAAAGTGACGGATCGCCTACAGAATATCCCTGGCTTCTCTAACCTGGAAGCTAATATCTTGGAAAAGATCAATAGAGGGGCAGAAGACGCGGCTTCTAAAGCCAAGCCTATTTTTGTGAATGCTATCAAATCCATGACCATCACCGATGCGCTTGGAATCCTTAAAGGAGATAAAGATGCTGCCACTGTCTATTTGAAGCGGGTAACTTACCAGCAGCTTTATAATGAGTTTAATCCTGTTATTGTTGAATCTTTGGATAAATTCAACGCTCGACAATATTGGAGTGATGCGGTAAACACTTACAATAGAATTCCATTGTTAAATGATGAGGTTGATCCAGATTTGGATGATTACGTTACCAACAAAGCGCTAGATGGCCTTTTTTCACAGGTAGCCAAAGAGGAGTTAGATATCCGTAATAATATAGGTGCTCGCACGACTGATCTCTTACGCAGAGTATTTGCGGCTCAAGACAATTGATCAACCTTTTAGGCTAGCAAGTCAATAAATAGAAATGAGGCTCATCAAGCAATTGATGAACCTCATTTCTATTTTCCAGTACCCTGCATACAAAGTCGGAAGTCGGAAGTCGGAAATCGGAATTACTTAGTGCAACCCAATCGTACCAGTGCGATCTAGGTTTACGGCTGCACCCTGCACCCCGCACCTAATGATCTATTTCACAATCTTTCTTACTGCTTTCCCTTCTGCGCTTTGCACTTCCAGCCAGTAGAGGCCACTTGGGTAGTTGCCCATTTCAAGCTGCGTTTGTCCCTGTAAATTACCACTTTTTAGGACTTGGCCTTTGCTGTTGAACAGCTGAAATGTAGCCTTAGTCTCGGTGGTTAACTTCACTTGTAGGATATCTTTAACAGGGTTTGGAAAGATATTAGCTGGAAGGGTATTTACTTCGAAAGTGTTTACCAGGGGCTCATTTTCAGAAGGATCAGCAGCGGAAGATTGAATGACCGCTTTTGAATCTGTTTCTTGGAGAATAGCTACCGTAAATAGTTGATCAAATACCCAATCAGCATTAGGCATCAGGCTTGCATTAACAGTAATCGATTCACCAGCAGTAGCAGGAATATCAACGCTCACCCCTGTAGGCTCACCGTTGAAGGTACGGCGGAACACATCATAATGCTCATTTTCGCCGTTGGGAGCATTGTACATGACCTCTTTTTCGGCAGCAGCCAAAAATAAGCTAGCTGTTCCCAAATCATTATCTGCTTCGGCAGTGATGGTAAGAGAAACAATAATTTGGCCATCCTCCTTGGTTTGGCGAATATCCAAACTCACAGGTGTCGTCTGGTTTTGGTATGGTTCAAAAATGGACGCGTTACCGTAATTAGTACTTGTCGAAATTACAGTGCCTTGGATCACCAAACGTGGGGTGCCACCATAAATACCGTAATAGTTGGTACGAGCATCATTTTCACCAGGATTGGCTTGGTTAAAGATACAAGTGCTATAGGGGGAGCTCGGGTGGATGGCAAGGTGTAATACCCCTTCTTGCGAATTGAGGTTGCTATAGAAACCCGGATTGCGGCTGGCACAAATGCCGCAACGTGAGTTGGTGAAGTGCTCTACAATAATGGTACGAGGTACTTCCTGGGCTTGTAGGCCGAACAGTAGGCATAAACAGAGGCTTAAACCTAATAGTAATCCTTTTTTCATAGTGGTTTTTTGAAGTAATGAATTTAATCTTAGTACAAAGGTAAACACCTAAGTAAACATTGTGTTCCAAAAATGATGGAACTGTCCTTGTTCTTACGCTATTGAAAGCAGGCTTTGTACCTTTGCGATTCTAACCAAAAAGACCAACATGATTAGCGTAGGTATTGTAGGAAGCGGAGCAATGGGCAGCGGTATTGCTCAGGTGGCAGCCACTGCCGGGCATAGTGTCCTGATTTACGATAATAATCCTGATGCATTGAAACGCTCTCGCAACAAGTTGGCTAAAATAATGGATCGCCTCGTAGAAAAGGAAAAGATCAGCCAGGCGGAGTCAGCTTCTATTCAGCAGCGTATTCAATACGTGGATTCTCTGTACAAAATGGCAGAAGTAGGACTGGTTGTTGAAGCTATTGTAGAAAGGATAGAAGTAAAGAAAGCACTTTTCGAACAGCTGGAAGATGTACTCTCCGAAAATGCGATTCTGGCAACCAATACCTCCTCTTTGGCGGTTACTGCTATTGCTGCTGCTTGCCAAAAGCCAGGCCGTGTACTGGGCTTGCATTTTTTTAATCCTGCTCCTTTGATGGCATTGGTAGAAGTAGTCCCCGCAGTGCAAACGGATGCTAAAATTGCGGAGGAATGCTTCGAGTTGATGAAAAAATGGGGCAAGGTGCCAGTGATGGCCAAAGACACTCCTGGCTTTATTGTCAACAGGGTGGCTCGCCCATTTTACAGTGAAGCCCTTCGGGTTTACGAGGAAGGAATCGCTGACTTGGCCACTATTGATTGGGTGATGACGGAATTAGGCGGTTTTCGTATGGGGCCTTTTACTTTGATGGATTATATCGGGCATGATGTAAACTATAAGGTAACGGAAACGGTCTTTGCTGCTTTCTATTTTGATCCTCGCTATAAACCGAGTTTCACCCAGCAACGTCTGGTGGATGCCGGATACTTGGGGCGTAAATCGGGTCGGGGCTTTTACAACTATGAAGAAGGGAGCGTTCAGCCCGAACCAACGAGAGATGCTGCCAAAGGTAAAGCGATCTTGCACCGTATATTGGTGATGTTGATCAACGAAGCTGCTGATGCTCTCTACTT
Organism: Lewinella sp.; assembly: GCF_050633125.1. Lineage (NCBI taxonomy): Bacteria > Pseudomonadati > Bacteroidota > Saprospiria > Saprospirales > Lewinellaceae > Lewinella > Lewinella sp. The sequence continues at coordinate 19,804 of NZ_JBOEFX010000161.1, read as the reverse complement.
AAATGTGGCCAGCCGTGATGCTATAGACTTAGCAATGACTAAAGGCGTTAATTATCCTAAAGGCTTACTGGCCTGGGCGGATGAATTGACAATACCTTACGTTGTAGAAAAACTTGATGCACTCTACGCTGAATACCATGAAGACAGGTATCGTTGTAGCCCGCTGTTGAGACGATTAGCACGCGAAGGAAAGCCGTTTTACCCTAATTCTTAATGCCTCTTTAGCACATGGACTCATAGCCTATTTATTGATGTTGTTGTGCTTGTGTGGTATAAAACTATGTACCTATGCGGTTAAAAAACACCATGCTTCTCTTACTCTGCACCAACTTCCTTCAGGCCCAATCTATTACTTGGGAATACCTGAGCCCCCTGCCGGAGAAGGTTACCAATAATGCGGTTACCTGTGTGACGCTTGGCGACGAAACCTACTTGTACTCTTTTGCAGGCATAGATACCACTCTCGAATGTAGCGGTGACCACCTACGTTCCTATCGCTATTCTTTGAGTACTGATAATTGGGAAGTGCTTCCTGATTTACCAGACCCTAATGGAGGCAAAATAGCTACTGCAGCAAGTACCATCAAGGATAAGGTGTATGTAGTTGGTGGTTACCATTTAGCACCTGATTGCGGTGAGGTTTCTTCAAACCGTATTCATGTTTTTGATCCGCTAACGAATGGCTATCTAGCTGATGGAGCTAATCTTCCTGTAGCTATTGACGATCAGGTACAAGCTGTCTGGCGCGATAGCCTTTTGTACGTTATTACGGGGTGGAGTAATACCACCAATGTCAGTAATGTGCAAGTTTACAACCCCAGTACTGATCTTTGGCAGCAAGCTACGCCCGTAGGCAGCAGCACGGTTTGGCGGGTGTTTGGCGGAAGCGGCACTATTATTGGAGATACCATCTACTACGCGGGTGGTGCTCGGTCTTCAGGCAGTTTTTCGGCCACCAGTTTTTTCCGTAAAGGGTATATCAACCCCGAAAATCCCTACGAAATTACTTGGGAAGGGTATGCCGATCCGCTGGCCCTTGGTTATCGGATGGGAGCCGCTACTTTTGGCGACCAAGCACTCTGGATTGGTGGAGCTGACGACACTTACAATTTTGACGCCATTGCTTACAACGGCTCTGGTATTATTAACCCCTTAGACAGAATTGGCGTATACGACCCAATGACGGGTGAGCTGTCAGAAATCCTGGGTTTCATCCCTGCCATCATGGATTTACGGGGCGTAGCCGAATTGGGCAATGGCCAATACCTGATCGCCGGTGGCATGCTGGCCGACCAGGAGGTCACCAACCAGTTATTGAAAGTTACCATTAATGATTTAACCAATGCTACAATGCCCTTTGCGGGCGACAGCGAATTAAAATATTATCCTAACCCCACACGTGAGGTGGTGACTTTTGACTTTTCGAAACTGCCCCCAACAAGCTTTTCGTGGTCGCTTCTGGATATTCAGGGGCGGGTATTACGCACTGGACAATTATCTACGCCTCAATTTTGGAAACTTTCACTAGATGGTTTACCCAATGGCGGCTATTGGGTGAAATTCCAAGCACCTAATGGCAACGGGCAGGTAGTGGGCGTGCAGAAAAATTAGGTGATTGAAAAGCTACAATTGATTACCCTGCACGATCCCTCGCTACAAGGTGGTCAAGTAAATATTGAGGTCTTGTTCTTTGGATAACCCTAATTTCTTTTTGAGACGATACTTTGATTTTAAAACACTATCGGGAAGAACATTGATTAAAGACGCAATTTCCTTCGTCGTTAAATTCATTCGGAGAAAAGAGGCCAACCGAATATCATTTTCGGTAACATCTTGGGCTATCGACTTCAAATTTTGGTCAAAATTATTGTGCACTTCCGAGAAATACGATTTGAATACCTCCCAGTTCTTGTCCTCGGCAGATTGCCTGCGCAGTAGTAAGACCAGTTTTTTAAATTCTACCTTAAACAACTCTGGCGATTGCTTGATCTTTTCCAGGTTTTCCTTGAGTTCCTGAATAAAAGTGTTCTTCTGAACCAGATGTAAGGTCTGAGAAGCGAGTTCTTTTTTCTTGAAGGCCAACTCTTGCTTATAAATAGCTTCTTGTTTTTCGCGTTCAATGCTGTTCTTCTTCATCCGTTGTTTGAAACCAAAATACAACAGGCCTGAGATCAGGATAAAAGATACCATACCAATAGCATACAGGGTTTTGGTGAGCCGGTTGGAGGTGGCTTGGGCATTTAAGGTTTTAATTTCCTCTTCCTGTAAGGCAAGGGCATTTTCCTTCTTTTCTGTTTCGTAGATCGTTTGTAGCTCAGAAAATCGATTGGTTCTTTCCTCAGTGTATATTTTTTCCTCCAGGGTTTTGTAGTCTTTATAGTAGGCCAGGCTGTTTTCATAATCTCCGATTGCCTCATAGCCTTGGGCCAGTAGTTTTTTAGCATCCAGCGTGATGGTTTCCATTGCCAGCTGACTGGAGAGGGCTGCGGCTTTCTGCAAATAATTAATCCCCTGACCATATTCTCCGATAGTAATCATTGTTTCTCCTAGTGCCAGCGTATTGATAACTTGCAGGTATTCCTGCCCTTCCTGTAGTGTCGTATTTACCAGGTTCAACTGGATTTTTCCCGCTTCATCATAATTCCCTTTTTGGTAGGCTAAACTGGCCTGAATGAGACGCGCCTGGTTAATTAATACCACATCCTGCAACTGTTGACTGGTTTCAACGATTTCGTCAATCAATAAGAAAAGCTCAGGATACCGCTCATAATCAGGAATTAGTAATCCTGCTAATAAAATAGCATTAGAGACGTACTGCCTCTTCATGTCGTTGGCTTTAAAGTAGGTGGAAATTTTTTTGTAGTAGGTGATGGCATTCAGGGTGTCTTTCATCGCGCTGTAAATAGCAGCGATCACCATCCTGTTTTGATTAAGATCTCCGGCGAGGTTTTCGCGCTGTTCGAATATGCGCTCCCCGGCAATGGCCTTGTTAAAGGCTAAATTGTAAAAACCTTTAATGTAATAGAGGATAGCCTCAGAATTATAAATGTCAGCAATACCTACGGAGTCATTGATTTTTGCAAAATTTTCTCCTGCTTTACGGTAGTAGTAAGAAGCACTGTCCAACTCACCCACCATATTGTGGTCTTGCCCTAGATTGCGTTGAATACTGGCAATCGCTTCGTAATCATTCACCTTGCGGTAAAGAGAGAGTGCTTTGCGAAAATAAACCCCAGAACTATCATAGTTATTGAGGTAAGCATAGCTAATCCCTTTTTTTTGATAACCGTTACTCACAATGGTATCTACCTGGAGTGACTGCCCAATCCGAATGATGTTTTCCGCGTATTGTAAAGCCAGATCAATATCCCGATCAATATATTCCGACCATAATTGCGCGGATAGTGCGACAATTTCTTCCTGATTGGAGGTCGCCGCTAATTGCAATAACAAGCTGTCTGTACGGGAAGAATTTTGACTTGATAAGAAAAAAGGAAGCAAGATCACGGTCCAAAATAAGGCGATACGAGTGTTCATATATGGTTAATTTAAGGGTAGTAAAGTTAACCAATATGATTCATCCCGAATTTTGATTATCATCAAAATCCGCGCTGACCAAGACGAGAATCTGCCTATTGAAGCTAATACAAACACTAACATGATGTGGAAATTCGCTTCTTGTTATTAAGTAAAAAGGCGTTTCGTACCAAATTTAGGAGTTCTCAACTAGGTTTTTGGGCTATGGTCATCATGAATTTTGGTCTAAACCAAAATTTGGGATAACTCATATATAATCTGTGGTTGTCCATGCGGGGGAAAATAACTATTACTACTGCTTTTTTGTCATTTTGGGTATAAATAATTGATTTTGAGTTATTTGATTCTGTTTGTCTGAGTGGTTGAACGAATGCTTGTGAAGGCTTTTTTTGAGTTGTCCATGCTTTGTCCATGACAGGAATTAGGTCAGTGAGGGGGTTCACGAGTAGTTTTGAGCTGTCAATAATTGATAGCCAAAATTTTTGTGGTGGCTTACGCTGATTAGGCTGCAGACTAATCAGTAGTAGGCCACCACAATTAATCAAACCACAAAAAAATTAATCATGAAACACAATGATTTGCACTTGGGAAAAATCCTGAAATTCCTTACACTGTTTGCCTTGATCTCCATGTTCGCTTCGTGTAATTCAGATGATGACACGCCGCCAACCCCCATTGATGAAGAGGTTGCTTTCAGGGTAGATCTCCTCAAAATAGCTGCACTCGAAATTAAAGAGGCGGAAGATGAAATGCTCGAAATTTACGGTACCATTAGTTCCAAACTGCGTAGGGATAATATCACTGAAGATAACACGCTCTGGTCGGTGGCAGAGACTGAGGCGATAGGCGTAGGAGTAAGTGATACCCCTCTGGTTTCTTCGGTAACGTATACCATAGCTTCTTCAAAAATTGCCGCCGGTACAATTGAAGTGGCTGCCCATCTATTTGATTATGATGGAGGAGGAGACAACCCTTCTGAAGACCTGGGTAACGAGAAGCTCAGTACCCCGCTCAGTAACATAACCACCTCGGTAACGTACCAAATTGTCTTGAACGATTCTTCAGGGCAAACCGTACAGCTTACCTATTCGATTACTCGCCTTTAAGTAAATATGAGTCAGCGCGGATTTTAATTTAAACCATCAGGTTTTCTTTTTAGTTATCCCGAATTTTGGTGACGACCAAAATTCGGGATAACTTATATTATTAGAGATATAAAAAAATATTTCCCTATTTTTTCCTTTCTTGTACGTTCACCCACCATCGTTTTTTTATTACTAAGTGGGTGCTGAACACCCCCATCCCAATTAAAAGTTGATTACAATCGTGGCATATTCCTGCTGTAAATGTAGGGGGCTATGAGCGAGTTATATTATTTATCACAATCACTTTTTATGAAACAGAACCACTTACTAAATTTTGTAAAAAACGCAGTAAATAAGCGTTTTTACTTACTCATGGTATTGGCCACTTTTAGCGGCCTTTCCTTAATGGCTACCGAGGACCGTACGGTTGCCGAGCCTTTAAAAGAAATCTCCGGTCAAGTCACAGACGGCTCTACAGGTGAGCCTATCATTGGCGCTACGATACAAGCGAAAGGTACAGCACAAGGCACGGTGACGGATTACGATGGTAATTATTCACTATCTGTGAATGATGACGTGACCATGCTCATCGTTTCCTATATCGGTTATCAGACGATGGAGGTAGCCATTGATGGTCGCAGTAAAGTCAATGTAGAACTCAACGAAGGGGTTACTCTGGGGGAGGTTCAAGTCGTTGGTTCGCGTAGCTTCCGGCGTTCAGCTACGGATTCTCCGGTAGCGGTAGATGTGATTGATGTTGCTGATATCTCCGCCTCTACAGGCCGGGTAGCTATCAACGAAATCTTGCAATATGCGGCACCTTCTTTCAACGCGACCAAGCAGTCGGGTTCAGATGGTGCTGACCATATTGATCCTGCTTCTTTGCGTGGATTGGGGCCTGACCAAACTTTGGTTTTGGTGAATGGTAAACGTCGCCACCAATCTTCGTTGGTCAACGTATTTGGTACGCGAGGCCGTGGCAACAGTGGTACCGACCTGAACGCGATTCCTGCTTCTGCGATTAAGCGTATCGAAATTTTACGTGATGGTGCTTCTGCCCAGTACGGTTCTGATGCTATTGCCGGGGTGATCAATATTGTCTTGAAAGACAAAACGGATGGCATTTCTGGTGGTATTACCTATGGTGCATACAGTACGGCAGTAGGAGAGGGGTACGAAGAAGAATATGGCGATGCGCTATTTAATGTCAATGGAACGAATCGGGCATTAGACCCTGATGGTGATGCCAGCTTTGATGGCAATACTACCCAAGTGGGCCTCAATTATGGAATTGCGTTGGGCGAAGATGGCGGTTTTGCCAATTTCACTGCGGAATATTTATCAAAAGATCGTACCCTCCGTCCTGGGTTTTCTTGGAGGAAAGGATATGGAAGCGCAGCCATTGATGGCTTCAACTTCATGGTGAATATGGCGATGCCATTGGGTGAAAACACAGAGTTTTATGCTTTTGGTGGCCGTAATTATCGCGATACCGATGCTTTTGCTTTCTCACGTAGCAGTTTTGCTGATGGTGATAATCGCTCAGTACCTAGTCTTTACCCCAATGGTTTCACGCCACGTATTACTTCGATTATTACGGATGCTTCGGCTTCAGGAGGAATCCGCCATCAGATGGACAACGGCTGGATGGTAGATTTCAATAATACCTATGGTAAAAACGATTTCCACTACTTTATCAAGGACTCGAATAATGCTTCTATGGGAGCTGCTTCTCCTACTGATTTTGACGCTGGTGGTCATGGTTTATCCATCAATACAACTGGCCTGGATTTTAGTAAGTACAATGAAGACATCCTTGCTGGTGTTAACTTTGCATTTGGTCTGGAATACCGGACGGAGAACTTTACCATTTTTGCTGGAGAGGAGGCTTCGTACTCCTTGTATGATACGCTAGGCGTAGCGATTACCAATCCTGCTGTGCAGGTCCCTGCGGTTGATAGCAACGGCGATGGATTGTCAGGTGGATCACAGGGTTTTCCTGGCTATAGCCCTGCCAACGAAGTGGATCGTAACCGGAGTAATTTAGGTGCTTACTTTGATGTAGAAGCAAATATTACGGACGCCTTCCTACTGGCTGGTGCATTGCGTTACGAAACGTACAGTGACTTTGGTGAAACCTTCAACTACAAGGTGGCTGGGCGCTACAAGATCAGTGATGGTTTCTCTTTACGCGGATCGGTTTCTTCTGGATTTCGGGCACCTTCTTTGGCGCAGATTCATTACAATCTGATCTTCAATAACATTGTTGCAGGACGTTCTGTGCCTACCTTGTTGGCCAGCAATACCAGTACAGTGACGAAAGCCTTCGGTATTGGGCAGCTACAAGAGGAAACAGCTATCAACACCAGCGTTGGCTTTACCTTTACTACAGGCGGCTTGACGGCGACAGTTGATGCTTATTCTATCTCTGTTGATGATCGGATTATTCTGACCGATAACTTTGATGCAACTGCTTTCAATGTAGGTGCTGACGCTGCTCAGTTTTTTGCCAATGGTGTTGACACTAAAACCAGTGGTGTGGACGTAGTATTAAACTACAAGAAGTTCATGGCGGACGGTGAGAGCAGTGTGCGCTTTGGCGTAGCTGCCAACTTCAATAAGTTGGAAATTGAGAATATCAATAACGGTAATCTCAATGAATTTACCTTCTTCGGTCCTTTCTCTCAGGCTTACCTGGAAGCTGCTGCACCAGACTATAAGATCGGTGTGAATTTGGGGTACAATACGCCTAAGTTCGATGCTCAGTTGTCAATTACCCAATTCAGCGAAGTTATCCTTCAGGATTTTCAGTGGGTAGATTCACCAGCTACTAATCAAGCGGAGGCTGATGCCCTCTTCAAGGTAGCTACTGACGTTTATGAGGCAGCTTTGACTATGGATTTGAGTCTCAGCTATCAGTTGTCTAGTAATTTTCGACTAACCTTAGGTGCCAACAATCTACTGAACACTTATCCTACTGCCCAGTTTGATGGCTGGACGGATCAGGGTGGTTTCAACGATTCCGTACAGATGGGATCGGATGGAGCGTTCTTCTTCGCCCGTTTGGGTGTGAATTTCTAAACCTTATTATAGTTGGAAGGCTCTTCTAAAGAGCTTTCCAACTTCTTTTCTAATGTTTAAACGACAAATCCTACTTGTCTCTTGGATGATGCTACAGCTGGTAGGTTATGCTCAACCTACGGTAGGTTTACTGCATGATTCTGAGGAAGCTTTCCTGTCTTACACCCTTTTTAGTAACAATGAAGAAACTTACCTGATTGACAATTGCGGCCTGATTGTTAACCAGTGGCACAGTACCTATCGTCCAGGTCGTGCCCTTTTCTTACTGGAGAATGGCGATTTATTACGCACGACAGAACAGGATGGGGCCTTTCCCATCAGTGGACGGGGTGGTGGTTTTGAACTGTTTAATTGGGATGGTGATTTGGAGTGGTCATACGAGATAAATGATGTAAACCGGCAAGCTCATCATGATATTTGCCTTTTGCCCAATGGCAATTTTTTGGCACTCATTTGGGAGAAGCGCACTGCGGAGCAAGCACACCTATATGGTAGTGACCGAAACATGGAGCTATGGACGGAGGCCGTTTATGAAATAAAGATATTGCCAAACAATCAAGCGGAGATCGTCTGGCAATGGCAATTATGGGATCACCTGGTGCAGGATCATGATCCAGCTGCGGAAAATTATGGCGTTGTCGCAGCATCTCCACAACGCATTGATCTCAATTATCGTGAAGAAGGTGCTGTACCCGCTGCCAATTGGGTGCATCTTAATTCCATTGACTACCACCCTGAACTGGATCAAATTATCTTGAGCTCCCGGTTGTTTAGTGAGGTGTGGGTGATTGACCACAGCACGACGACGACAGAAGCCCGCCAGTCGGTAGGTGGTCGCTACGGGCGAGGAGGCGATTTGCTTTATCGCTACGGCAATCCTGCTGCTTATCAAGGAACAGGCCCCAGCGTATTCAATGCCCAGCACGATGCTCAATGGGTGAACCATCAAGTAGCGAATTCCACANNCCTCAACGTGTTCAATGGCCAGCACGATGCACAATGGGTGGACCCTCAAGTAGCGAATTCCACAATGATGGTGTTTAATAACGAAGAAGGGCCGGAGCAGTCGTCGATCAAAGAATGGCAGCCCCCTTACCTGGACGATGGTAGTTATGCCACTGAGGAGAATGGTGTTTTCGTGACATCTGAGGTGGCAGTTGCCTTTGAAGCACCCTGGTTTTATTCTCCTTATATGTCCAGTACACAGCAGTTGCCCGATGGCCATTTGTTTATTTGTTCCGGCGCAGATGGACATTTCTTTGAGGTCAACGAGCAAAAAGAAATAGTATGGGAGTACCTCAATCCTGTCAACCCCAATGGTGGCCCTGCTGTTCAGGGGGCTACTGTCCGTTTCAACCAGACCTTCGCCGCCCATAAATATGCCTTGGATGATCCGGCTTTTAGCGGACGAGATATGTCGGGCACTGTTCCCGTAGAAATCAATCCTCTGCCTTCTGATTGTTTCGCACCACAGCCATTTACGCCCGATGAGCCGCTAGATTTGGTGCTCAGCCACAATCCAATAGCTAATGAGGTAAGGGTTGCGAGCAATCGCGAGGAGGATTTAGTCCTCAACTGTTTTGACGCGCTGGGGCAGCTGTTATTTACCACGGTATTAAATGCGAGTGGACATACCCTGGATTTTTCCAACTATCCAGCAGGTGTTTATTTGTTGCAATTACAAGGGGAGAGGGGAGAACGTGTAGTGAAACAGGTGATTAAGATATGACTTTTTGTGTTTCAATTAATCCATGTGCGCTGCTTTCACCAAAAGCAAAAAAAGAACCGACTTTCCTGAAAAGGAAAGTCGGTTCTTTAGCAACGAAAATTGCTGTTTACTGAATCGTTACCTTCTGTGTGTAAATACCTTGCTGGGTATTGAGTTGTAGGAAGTAAAACCCAGCAGGAAGCTCGCTGATATTCAATGACATCAGATGGCCTTGAAGGGCTTGATCTCTCCACTGACGAACTACGGCACCACCAGCATTAATCAGTTGCACATCTACCGTGCTAGCCAGATCAAGGGTAATCGCAACGTTGAGCACATGGCTTGCAGGGTTAGGGTAAACCTGCATTACTTGTGGATCATATACCGGATTTTCAGTGTTCTCTACGAATTCTGTATCTACGATAACACCACCTTGGGGTACACCTGCGCAATTGCTATCGCCTTCGTTGGAGCTTACACAGGCTTCGCCCTCGTAGGCTACTTTGTCCATCAGTTCAACATCGTCAACGTACCAGCCAGTACCCCCTCTCTCGAAATTAGACGCAAAGCGGAAGCGGATTTTTATAGTCTGCCCTTGATAAGCACTTAGGTCAATGTAAGAATCTTTATAACCCTGGCTATCGCCCCAAAAAGCTTGTATGCCTGGACTGAAAAGGGTTTGTGCTGCCAAGTCGCCTCGGTAGCCATTCCTGATATAGGAATTTGGTAACTTTTCCCAGCTAGCACCATCGTTGGTAGAAACCTCTACCAAGCCTCCATCTGCCACAGGCTCCGTATCATAATCGTGATAGAAACGCAAAGATGGGTTCGTACCATTGACTTCCAAAGGTTCATTGAGGATAAGCAATTGGTCGTTTTGCTCTCCAACGTCACGAACAAACCAACTGGTAGAACCACTGTTCGGATTACTGGAAGATAGGTCCCAAATATCGAAACCACTGTTTGCTTCAAATTCCCAATTGTCATCACCTTCTTCCATATCATCATAAAAAAGCTGCACGGAACGATTAGAGGCACTAGCGTTAGCGATGTAGGTAATGATGGCGTTTTCGCCAGCAGCAAGGTCGCCAATGTCAAAAGTTACATTGTTGCCATTGTCTGTAGCGGTAGCACCGGTAGCAGAACCGGCCTGATACGTAAGGCCAGCAGGAAGCTCATCTTCGACCATCACGCCTGTTACGGCCTCCTCTTTATCGTTGGTAACGACGATCGTATATTCAATAGACTCACCTGCTAGAATGAGGTCGCGGTCAGCAGATTTTCGAATCTTTAGCTCCTTGATACATGAAGGTACTGTGGTAAATCCCGGTTCATTATCGTTGCGATCAAATCGATCGTTTTGATCCGCATCAATACCCATGCCACGGCGTGCAAAAACTTCCCAGATTAAGCACCCGTGAATACCGTCGTAGTTTAGGGAGTCAGCAGAGAGTAATGCATCGCGGCCATCAAGAAGACCTGGATTGCAACGTTGTAATTTCATACCATCCATCACAAGCTGAATAGCCATGTTGTTTCCTCCTGTTCCGTTGGTAACGTCTGCGTCAAATCCATAGATGTCAGCCATTCCCCAGTATAAATCCCAGATAGCACTGGCCCATACTTCACCCACGTCATGGGGTCTGGTCGTCGCAATGATATCGTCCATGTCTTGGTTGTTAATGGCAAAGTCGGTGCTATAAGGCATACGACGAATACCATTACCATTGGTAGGCTGGCGAGCAGCGTAATTGCCTATGGTGCGCCTGGTCGCTCCGGTGTCATCAGGGCGAATAGTGGTAATTAAAGCGAAGAAATCACTCCAGCCTTCTCCCATTTGCTCGTCATTTTCTAAACACTCTACTTCAAATGGCCCCCCTGTAAGGCGAGTACTAATGCCATGGGCATATTCGTGAGTAATCACACTGTTGTCCATACTAGATCCTACACTTGCGGGGCCACTGTCGGCAGGGAGTCCTATACTAGCAGTTACGACTTCGCCTTGATCTAACAAAAGCTTGATTGCATTACAATCGGATGCTTTCATATTTATAGTGATGATGCTAGGGTCAGAACCATTTACACCAGCGCCTAGGCTCAACGTTGCTTCCTCGTAGTTACAAATGATTACGGCGATAGCACCGGCAGCTTCGGCATTATTGGTTTTTTCTTCAAAGAGGCAGTCGCCCCGGTCTATCATGGCTATTTTACCAGCGATTGCATCTGTATTGGCTACATCCTGGCAAACTAGATAAGGGGTGCCAGACTCATCAAACGCACGGATGACTTCAGCAACGATAGGGGTTTCAGGAATAGATGGACCGTACTGCGCCGTGCCCGCATCGTAGCTACCCGCTATACTTTCAGGAGTAGTAAAACTAAGTACTCTTCCTTCTACACCAAACCAGCGATACATTTGCATACGGGGCTTTTCACCATCGGGTGGGGTCATAAAGCTGGCATTGTTTGTATCGTTACCATCCTGGGCTTCGGCCATCACATAGTCAAGGCCTTCTCCCTCACCGGTATAATTGTATTCTTGGAAATTACCACTTTGTTCGTCGAAGCCATAACGATAGAAAATATCATGCATCATGTTATTTGTATAGAATAGCTGGGTAACTCCTGATTCCTGCATGTTTTCTGGCTCATCGCTAGGATCAAAATAGAAGTCGAAGAGCAGGTCGCTAGTGCCGTCTGGTTCGTCGTTGTTGGAAGAGTTAATGTTTTCTACATCAAGGTAGGCATGTACGTTGTTGCCGCGGGTGATGGTATACTCTGCGCCCTCCTCTCCATTGGTGTCATGCCACCCAAAGGGCGATGCTGTAGGATTAGAAGGATCGAACAGCAACTGACGTTCTCCGTATAATGGACTTTCAGTTGGTAAGGGGATAACATTGTAACCTGCACCGTCGGTTACCATCATACTTTCCATTAAATGCATAGGCGCACTAGCAACGGCGGCCGATTCGTGGGTACAATTGTAGGTATGAGAGGTATGCCCTACCTTATCATCGAAGGTGCAATAAACAGTATAGTTATATTTGTGTAGCATCTTGCCATCGAGGGCGTCGATACGTAGGCTCCAATAATCGGCAGAGGTAGATACGTCTATGGCCATGTCCCATGCCAAGTGGATAACACCTGTTTCCCTTAAGGGCATATATCGTAGCTGAACAGTAATATCGCTATGAGAAAAATCGCCACCGCTAAAGGTGTATTTGCCTGCAATTTGCTCTTTTAGAAGCAATGGCTTAGCAGTAGAAAGGCCCAAGTGATCTAAAGCAGCCTGTAAAGCTTGCTCGGGAGAGATAACCGGAGAAATAGCATTGATGCGCTCCGCCAGATTAGGCTCAAAAGTATTGGTAGCGTATACTACTTTCGCCTCCCGCGAAAGGTGAACACCATTGATCGCTCCGTATACTGGAATGCCTGCATACTGTTGCGTAAAGTAAAAATGGCGGGCACCATTGTGCTTGGAGACATATTCGTTACTGATAGCAATATCCATGATATCAGCAGTCTGTAACCCCCACTCAGTGGCACGCTGTTCTAGGTGAAGGGTCGCTTTTTGGAGCTCCGTTTGCTGTTGGGCCACCAAGGGAGTGACCATGAAAATACAAAGGAGCAATAGTAGAAGTGTAGCGCTTCTTATCATGATTAACCTGAATTTTAGTGTAGATAAATAGAAATTGTAGTCGAATGGCTGCTCAAAACTAAGACAAAAATGCTTTTCTGTGCTTAATTTGGTAAAACTATAATTAAAGCACAGACGACAAATAGCTGGTTTGCCTTACCTTCGCGATCTATGGATAATAAACAATGGATATTTGGCCGGCATCCGGTATTGGAAGCTTTACAGGCTGGGCAGGCTATCGAGAAAGTTTACCTTCAGCAAGGTACTCGTGGAGATTTCGAAAAAGAACTGCGTCGAATTTGCCGAAGCCAGGAGGTGCCTCTGAGTGTCATTCCTAAAGAGAAGATCAACTGGATGGTCAATGGCAATCACCAGGGAGTTGTGGCACTACAAGGTGTTGCTGCTTATCATAAATTGGAAGATATTCTTCCTCGTTTGTTTGAACAGTCGGAAACTCCGCTACTCCTTTTAATGGATGGTGTGACGGATACCCGAAACTTTGGGGCCATCGCCCGTTCTGCGGAACTGTTTGGAGTAGGTGCAATTGTACTACCAGGTAAAGGCAGCGCTGGCCTGACGCCTGACGCCTTGAAAACATCCGCTGGTGCTTTGTCTCGTATACCTGTTTGTAGGGTCCGGAGCATGGTCAGTACGGTGGAGTACCTGCAAAATAATGATGTAACCGTTTTGGCTAGTGACCTCAACGGAGAGCACAGCCTGCCTAACATGGATATGAAAGGGGCAGTAGCACTGGTGCTCGGGTCTGAAGGGGACGGTATTAGCAAAGCTGTGGCCAAAGCAGCTGATGACCGCTTCCATATTCCACAATTGGGGGAGCTGAATTCTTTGAATGTCAGTGTCGCTGCGGGGATCATCCTCTACGAAAGTATGCGGCAGAGAACTCAAAAATGACCCGTTTAGTAACCTCCTCTGAAAATATAAACAGTGAGATTAAATTTATTTATTGTTGCCCTGCTGTTGATCGGCTCGCAGTTTGGCTATGGTCAGGAAAGTAAGGTTTACCGTGATCACCATACCCGTAAGGGGGATTTTTACTTTTATTGGGGCTGGAATTCCAGTAGATACACAACGTCGGATATTCACTTTTCGGGTACCGACTACAATTTTACGCTGGATAAAGTGATTGCTAATGACCGACCTACGGCATTTAATGTTGATCCTTACTTCCACCTCCAACGGTTTACAATCCCTCAATACAATTTTAGAATCGGCTATTTTTTGAATGATCGGTACAGTTTGTCTTTCGGAATTGATCACATGAAATATGTGATGCAAGCCGATCAAACAGCACGAATATCAGGCGAGATCAGGAATTCAGGCACAGAATACGATGGTGTTTATGATGATGAGGATATTGTTTTAGCGAAAGGATTCCTGGAGTTTGAACATACCGATGGCCTGAATTATGTTAATGTCGAAGCTCGGAGAATTGATGAATTGATGACTTTTCGATATTTCACGCTGGCACTAACAGAAGGCCTGGGAGGGGGCGTTCTTTATCCACGAACCAATGCGACCTTGCTCAATAATGACCGTTATGATGAATTCAATATAGCTGGTTACGGGATCAGTAGTGTGCTAGGTTTACAATTGAATATAGGTCGGCACTTTTTTATTCAATCGGAAGTCAAAGGAGGTTTTATCAACCTGCCAAATGTTCGTACCACAAATTCTAGCTCAGATACGGCGTCACAATCCTTTTGGTTTGGCCAGTTTAATGTAGTATTCGGCGCCAGCTGGAACCTGAAGAGTAAGGGATAACCACCCAGAAGACAGTTTGTGCCTTCCAGGTGGTAAAGATATTAGTGAGAATGTTCCAACTCGCTAGCTTTTGATTGTGCATAGACGTAATAGGCCCCTTGGGTGACAACTTTTTTGCCTGTAGGGAGCGGATCAATCAAGGTTACGGTGGTGAAGCCATCTGCCGTGGTGCCAGGAATAACCATCAAGGCAGTGAATTCAACGACTTCGCCTTCTGTTTGTTCGTCCGTATAATAAATATAGGAGGAGGCTCCGTCCTTGATAATGGCCCCATCGGGTAGTGCTGATACGGTTTGGTCATTGAGCCATATTTTGGCTTCTACAAATAGATCCTTGATGAAAGTAGGCCGCTCTTCTTCCAGGTGGCCGTGAATCCTGACTGTCTTGTTTTCTCTATTGAATTCTTTGCCGATTACATGCACCTCTCCGGGGTAAATCTTATTGCCTAAAGCAGGAACCGTGTAGCTGATGAGTTGCTCTTCTTTAATGCTGGCGATATCTTTTTCGAAGATGTCTAATTCCAGGTGAAGGTGGGTTTCGTTTACAATCTCCATCAATTCCATCGCCGGGCTTACATACATGCCATTGTGCATTTTTATTGATGTGAGGTAACCCGACATAGGTGCATAAAGCGGTATGCGTTGGACGATGTTGTCTGGCGTGAGTTTTTCTACCGAGAGCCCAAGGTAATTGAGTTGTTTGGCGAGTCCTTTGAGCATTGCTGTTTTGCCATCTACCTCGGCTTGTAAGCGCTGTAAGTTTTTCTCTACACCGGCTTCTGCATCAACAAGTGCTTGCTGGCGCTCCAGCTCCTGTTGTGCAAACGTCAATTCAGCTTTTACCTCCAGGTAGGTTTGTTGCTGTTGGATGAATTCGGGGTTTTCCAAATAGGCCATGATGACACCCTTGTTGACGTAGTTGCCTTCAATGTATTTATTGCTGTTGACGATAAATCCATTGGCTTTGGCACTTACCGACGTGAGGGCATTGGGCGGAAGCCCCAGCGTTCCCGTAGCATTGACATAATCATTGATTTTCATAGATGTAAAATCACCTAAGGTAATCTCCATGGTATTCATTTGGTCCTTGGTCAGGTGAATGACGCCTTCTTCGTGCGTTTCTTCGGAATCGTGGCTATGTTCATCTTCTGCACCATGCTGGTGATCTGAATCCGTATGATCATGACTACAAGCGGCATTGATGCTGACCAAAGCCATTAAGAATAGAAGAGAAAGAAATTTATTTATATTTTTCATCAGGGCGGATATTATTGGTTGGTAAGGAATTGGTAATAAGCCAGTGCTTGGTTATGAGCCAGCACTTGCTCGAAGTAGCGGCGACTGTTGGTCGCAAAAAGGTTGAGGATATTGACGAGTTCCAGATAAGAAAGCTCCCCTGCTTGGTAATTGAGGCTTGCAATTCGATCCATTTCTGGTTGGATCGTGTTCAATTGTTCCTGGTAATAAACGGCAGCCTCTGCGTACTGTTGAATAGCATTTAGTGCTTCCAGCTTGAGCTGTTCGAGCTGTTGCGCTTGCACGGCTACTTGAGCTTGAGCTACCTGTGTTTGTAATTGCTGAGCAGCCATCTTTTGCCGGTATTGTCGCCGGAATAATGGAAACTGTATGCCCGCCTGTAGCCCTGATAACCAACCTCCTTCGTAGTAATGTTGGGCAGCATATCCGAGGATGAATTCGGGCTTTGTCNNGTGAGCTTGTTCGATCAGTACCTGTTGTTGAGCAAGGGCTAACTGTACAGGGGGCGCAGTTTCCTGCGAAAACGATGCCAGTAGCAGGCTGTCTTTACTTGTAATGGCCTGTGGCGCATTTGTTGAAATTTGCAAACGTTGCTCCAGGTTGCTAATCTTTAGAACCGTCTGCTTTTCCAAAAGTAGGTGCTCCTGCAAGGCGGATTGTAAGGTGAGCGCTTCCATTCGGTTGGCTGCGCCCGTCTTTGTACGTGTTTCTGCGATTTGATAAAAATGCTCGTAGCGACTGATTAGGGCCTGGTAGTGTTGGCGAAGTGCTTTGTGTTGTTGTAATTCGTAATATAAATATCGAACCTCATAGCGCAACTGCTGAGTCGTGAGTTGTTGGTTCAGCTCGTTCTGTACAACCAGCTCATCCTGCAATATATTCGTTGCTTTTACCACGGCAGGGTGGGGGATGTTCTGAGTGATAAGGAGTTGATTTACCTGCTGGTTATTGGCTCGGAATAGGCCGCCACCCTGGTAGTTGATAGATGTTTCACCCAAGCTGTAAGGTAATTGTTGCAGACTTTTACTTTGCTGCAACTGCAATTCGGCTGCCTGTATTTGTGGATGATTGCTTAGAGCTGCCGCCAAAGCCTGCTCAAGCGAAATAGGCTCGGGTTGGGCCATCAAAGACCAACTGCAACATAGCAAGGGAAGAAGCAATAATCCGCTTTTAGAAGCAGGAAAAGAACGGCGTTTCTCTTGCCACCGTGCCAGCCAACTATAAAGAATTGGTAAAATAACCAGCGTAAGAAAAGTTGCACTTATCAACCCACCAATGACCACCGTGGCCAGTGGGCGTTGTACTTCTGCTCCTCCAGAATTTGAGAGCGCCATAGGTAAGAAACCTAAAGAAGCTACTGCAGCGGTCATTAATACAGGCCGTAGCCGCACCTGTGTGCCCAGGATAATGCGTTTGCGGATACTTTCCATCCCTTCGTTTTTGAGTTGGTTGAAATAACCGATGAGCACAATACCATTAAGTACAGCGACACCAAATAAGGCAATGAAACCAATACCCGCAGAAATACTGAAGGGCATACCACGGAGCTGTAAAGCCCAAATACCTCCGATAGCAGATAGTGGAATGGCTGTGAAAATAAGCGCCGCCTGTGTCACTGACCCGAAAGTGAAAAAGAGCAATACAAAGATCATTGCCAGGGTCAGTGGAACGGCTATCGCCAGACGTGCGTTGGCCGCTTTGAGGTTTTCGAACTGCCCGCCGTAGGTGAAGTAGTAGCCAGCTGGTAGGTTTATTTTGCTATCCAGTTCCTGTTGGATCTTGCCCACCAAGGTTTCAATATCCGTATCACCGACGTTGACACCGATGACAATGCGGCGATTGGTGTTCTCGCGCGAAATTTGCATCGGAGCATCTTCAAAAGCGACCTTCGCTATGGAGGTAAGTGGTACCTGGGTGCCATTCTCCAGTGGGATGTAAAGCTCTTCTACGCTTTGAATATCATTCCGATAGTTTTCTGCGAGGCGAACCACCAAGTCGAAGCGCCGGTCTCCTTCGTAAATGAGGCCTGCTTTTTCGCCTGCAAAGGCAGCCCTGATAATCTGATTGACCGTCTTGACCTGGAGGCCATACTGGGCCAGTTTGTCATAGTCAAAATTGATGACGATTTGAGGCATACCCAATGTCTGCTCTACTTTGGTCGTGCCGACGCCATCTATACTTCGGATGACACGTTCTGCTTCTTTGGCTTTGGCGAATAATAGGTCGAGGTCATCACCAAAAAGCTTGACCGCAATATCTGCCCGTGACCCCGTCATCAACTCATTGAATCGCATTTGGATTGGCTGGGAGAATTCGTAAGCCAGACCAGGAATCGACTGGAGCGTTTGCTCCATCTTTCCGAACATTTCTTGGCGTGAAGTAGCCGAAACCCATTCTGATTTCGGTTTCATCACCACAATGATGTCCCCTGTTTCTACCGGCATCGGGTCGGTAGGAATCTCAGCTGAACCTATTTTTGTGACTACATCTTCGATCTCGGGGTATTCCTCCATCAGTTTTGTTTGGATGATTTTGGAGGTGGCAACACTTTGCGATAGCGAACTACCTGGCGGTAAGATTTGATGAAGGGCAAGATCCCCTTCTTCCAGCGTTGGGATAAATTCGCCACCCATCCTGGAAAAGACGATCATACTCAGACCGAAGAGTAACATGGTAGCTGTAATAAAAGCGATTTTAAACCTCAAAGCCAAATGTAAAACCGGGCTGTAGAGCCGCTGGCAAAAGGCAATGATTCGATCTGCGATAGTTTGCTGGTTGTTGATGGTACGCTTTAGAAACAATGCGCTCATCATAGGGACGTAAGTCAAGGAAAGGATCAAAGCACCAGTGATCGCAAGCATGACGGTCTGTGCCATCGGGCGAAACATTTTGCCTTCAATGCCTACCAGCGCCAGAATAGGAAGGTAGACCATCAAGATGATGATTTCCCCAAAGGCGGCAGAGCTACGGATTTTGATGGCAGCGGTTTGTACCTCGTCGTTCATTTCTTGGCGACTTAGTTGTTGTCCGGGGAAGCGACTTTGTAGTCGATGGACGATGGATTCTACGATGATGACGGCCCCGTCGATGATTAGCCCGAAATCTATTGCTCCTAAACTCATAAGGTTGGCAGAAATGCCGAGCACATTCATCATAGCAACGGCAAAAAGCATCGCTAGCGGGATGACCGAGGCTACGATAAGCCCCGCGCGCCAGTTGCCAAGCATTAGCACCAGAATGAAGACGACAATCAGCCCTCCTTCGAGCAAGTTTTTGCGAACGGTGCTAATTGCTGTCGAGACAAGTTTCTCGCGATCCAGGTAGGCTTCGATGACCACACCTTCAGGCAGGGACTTCTGAATTTGTGTTACCCGCTCCTTGACGAGCTTGGTCACGGCGGCGGAGTTGGCTCCTTTCAGCATCATTACCGTGCCGCCTACAACTTCTTGGCCATCACGGGTGAGGGCACCGTAGCGGGGAGCTTTGCCGAACTGTACCGTCGCCACATCTTTGACAAGAATAGGCTTGCCGCTACTTACTTTGACGACTACGTTTTCAATGTCACTCAAAGATTTGGCAATACCCTTGGTACGCACATAGTAAGTATTGGGCGTTTTTTCAATATAAGCGCCGCCGGTATTTTCATTGCTGTTGGCCAAAGCGTTATAAATATCAGTAATACTGACGTTCATCGCTTTGAGCAGGCCAGGTGTAATGG
>NZ_JBOEFX010000160.1:0-23373 GCF_050633125.1 Lewinella sp. | reverse complement strand
ATACTCCGGAAATCATCAAACATATTACCAGAATAACACCCCATAGATAACATCAGGGGATACTTATTAGTATTGTTATAATTCTCAGGGTTATCAATATTGAAATCGAAAGTTCCTGCACTAGAGTGACCAAAAAAAGTAAGGATACTTACGCCCTCATTGATTCGTGAGAATATTTGGTCTGTCAGAGAAGTCTGAATAGGATCCGTACTTGTTTTATAAAAAGAGGTGATTCTTCCGCCAAACAGTCCTTGTTCAACTTCCCTCCCCATATTCGCCAAATTGTTCTTAATACTCTGCTGTTCCGAAGGACTACTGCCACCGCCCAGGTGTAGCACGTTCTTCATCCAGCTGCGGCCTTCGATGGTTTGGGGGCTGCTAGTGACGAAGGTCTCCATGCCTTCTATCTTGTTGAGGTAGAGGCGGACTTCTTCCGGATTGATGGCAGGTAGGCGGCCTAGACTGACCAGCGGAGTGGGCTTGTCAATGCGGGAGGCGAGAAGATTGTCGCTGGCAGGATAGCCAAAGGAGGGTACAAATAAAGTAGTTCCTAAAGCAGCAGAAAGATTTGCCGGCGTTCGGAGGTCGATGTATTCTCGGCCTTTGCCAATGATAAAAAGGTACTTGAAGGCCGGGTTAACCTTGCGTTGCCAAGCGATAAAGTTGCGGATAGCCATTGGGTGCTGCTGGACGCCGTAGCCAAATTGGTCAAACAAATCATCAATGTTTACCACAGCAGTTTCGTAACCGCCACCGATGGAACTGGCGCGGTAGTTGGCATAGGCTTGCACCGGATCATCCCCTCCTTCACGTAGCAAACTATGGGTAAGGATCAGGTAATCGGTGTCCCCTAAGTCTGGAATTTCTAGGTTGGCTGTGCTTATCTCCGGGGAAGGCAGGTTGCTTTCCAGTGCTATTATTCTTAGTTCTCGAGGCTTGGCCGCTACCGGCAATGCAACCCTAAGTAGTCCACCATTTATAGCGCTAACCACAATACGGTAAGCATTTGCCAAATCATAAACAATGGCTGATGTTCCAGCAAAATTCGTTACTTCCAGGTATTGACGGTTGTCAGTAGGTTCGATTCGACAGCTATATGCCGTAGTATTAGCCGCGTCGGGAGTAGCAGGGTAATCCAGTTGAACGAAGCCGATACTCACTTCATCTTTTTCGCCTCCAAGACCTTCCCATTCCAGATTGAGTTCTTCATCAGCAAGGACGCCAACGGGTAAATTAGTAGCAATATTTAGCATTCGCCAATCATAGAAACTATCGGTACGGATAAGGTTACCATCCGCTTTCAACTGCTGAACATGCTGAAATAAGGCTGCTGTGTATCGGGTTTTCAAAATAGGCTCAGGTCCATTACTATAAGCCGATGGTAAGGCCAAGTCTACTGTTTGAATTGTCGATCCATCCGCAAGTAGTTCATTAATTGAGCGACTCCCATAGCCCTCTCCAATACCAAAATGAGAATAGTAAAGTGTGGCTCCGGAAAAGCGGTAATATTCCTTCATAAAATGATCTGAAAAGACCTCTTGGGCTTGTTTCCAAACATAAGGCTCGGCCCCAGGCAGGTTATTCAAGTCATTGAGCAATGATTCATACTGAAGGGCTCCTCCCCCACTTTGCCAACTCAGATAATAGGTTGCTGTGTCGGAAAATAAGCTGTATTCAGGATTTAATTGCTGCGCTTCAGGATTACGGTAAAGGTGCTGATCCAATTCCCCCCTGTTGCGTTGACCATAAAAAACTAAGAAATCACCAGCTCCTAAAGGGGTTCCCTCTACCGCTGTGCTATAATACGGAACGGCTTCACCAGCGTAAAACAGACGGTAGTCTTCACTATTAATACTAGCGACAGGCCACCCCTGATCTATCAATGACTGATAGTTGACACGATAAAAATTATCCTCCGTAAGGGTAAGCTTTAGATGGGGATTCTCGGTGGTGATCCACTCATTGCCATATAAAGTATCCAGACCATCGACAATTTGAGCAAAGGAAATGGTGCAAAATAAGAAGTAAACAGGGATTAAAAGGAGCCGTTTTCTCATTGTCCGGGATTATCATACCTCCCCTAGCAATTTGGCTAAAAGCAAACAACCTTGGGATTGGGTAAAATACACTTGAATCTAAACCACTACCAAAGATACGAAAAGATTGAGGGCAAATCAGCTACCGAAATGGTCTAAAAAGTGACAAGTATGCAGAAGATAGGGGAAATAAAAAGCACCTACACCTAGAGAATCTCTCCAGATGTAGGTGCAAATAACATACTATGAGAAAACTACACAGTACAAATATACGTTTATACGCCCCTCTTAAGTGGCCATTTTAGGTTATGGTGCCTTTGGTGCTGTGGAAGGAGCGTTCGGCTTAGAATAAGGGGAAACTAAAATCAGGCTTCTGCTACAAAAATGCCTTTGGGTACAACATTAATCTGATCAGCAAGCTGCAAAGAAAGGCTAACCGTTCTCCCTTCGTAATCTAATTCTAAGAGACTATCATTTCTGTTGGTAACCTTTAGTTGGGTCCCCGCCATAATTTTTTCTTCCCATAACCTTGCACTCACATAAGCACCGTCCTGATCCGCAGACAAGATGGCTATTTCTCCAACTTTTATTTTACTCAAGGGGAAAGCAGGTTTACCAATACTGCGAGGAATAGGAGACCCGTGTGGGTCCAATTGGGGATAACCCAGCTTTTTATCTACCGCGCTAAGGATAGCTTCTGGCAATAGGTGCTCATGGCGTTCGGCATCGAGGTGAATCTGTTCTTTGTCTAACCCTACCTCTGTAGCCAAGTAGGTTTCCCACAGGCGGTGTGCACGCACCAAACGGCGAGCAGCCTCCACCCCCTGACTGGTCAACTTCAAGCTATCAGCCTGTAGCCACTTGTGGCGGCGTAATTGCTTGATCCCGCGCTGCCAATTCAAGAGGCTTATATCAAGTTTGTCTCGTAACTCAGCGTTTACTGCATGTCCCTTTTGGGCGCTACGGTATAAAGCTTTGAGGATATCTTCCCGGTCAATACGCAGCTTGAGTTGGCGGCGCCGTAATGCTTTTGCAAGCAAACCCTTTTTCGGTGCAAAAAGGACGACCATCAAGTAAAAAGAAGTAGCCGTAACCGCAATGGCTGGCCCCGGGGTCGTATTAAGTACTATTGCCAACAATAATCCCACTACTGCTGAAAGCAGGCCCATGCCCGCAGAAATAACGATGACCTTTTCCATTTTATCAGACAACAACAAAGCCGTTGCCGCAGGAGTGATAAGCATAGCTACCACCAAGATAACCCCTACTGTTTGTAAAGAAGCTACGACTGCAAACGAGAGCAGCAGCATCAAGAAATAGTGAATCAAACGCACAGGAATACCCATTGTTTCTGCAACAACAGGCTGAAACGTAGACACAAAAAGATAGCGATAAAATACGACTACACTGAGGATAACATAAAGTGTCACCAAGCCTGTCAGTAAGAGATCAGTATCCGCTACACCGAGTACATTACCAAAAAGGAAATCCTTCAGATCCAGGTGAACCCCCTGATTACGGCTTATGTAAGAAATACCGATCACCCCAAGGGAAAACATGGCCGTAAAGACAATTCCAATAGCCGCATCGTTTTTGGTATTCACGCGGTGCTGAATCCAGGTGATGCCTACAGCAGTAAGTAAACCTGCGAGCACAGAACCCGTAAAAAAGGCGAGGGTACTGTAGCCCACCAGCAAAAAAGCAACAACTACGCCTGGCAGAATAGCATGAGCAAGCGCATCTCCTACTAAGGACATATTGCGCAAAACAATAAAACAGCCAAGAATGCCGCACATTATACCGACCAAACTGGACGCGAGTAAGGCTCTTACGGCCCAGGTTTCCTGTAAAATATTCAAGAAGTCTATCATCGTATTACAAATGTAACACTTAGTGTAAACAAAAACAACTTTTAGATCAAGCTAAAAGACTTTTATAAGTACTTACCAATTGTTCCGTCAATACCTCGCCTGTAAATTGTTGTGCATATTGAAAACCTGCTTCAATTTTCTTTTCTCGGAGGTCTTCATTTGTTAGCAAAGCAGTTATACCTTCTGCCATTTCCTCAGCGCTGCCAGGATCCACAAGGTAGCCTCCTGGGCCAGCAGCCTCTGGCAGAGAAGAGATATTCGACGTCAGCACTGGCACTCCGCTAAAAAGCGCCTCCAGTACTGGGATTCCAAACCCCTCTACATAAGATGGATAGACAAACAGCTGTGCTTGTTGATAAAGGGCAGGAAGCTCAGCAAATGTTGGTTTTATAAAAATCAACTGGTCCAATACACCCAGTTCCTTAGCGCGTTGTTGCACCCTCCTTTTGTATTCATTACCCTGACCTACTACAACTAGCGGAAGTCTAGTATTCTGGGGTAGCGCAGCGATAGCCTCGACGAGGCCTAATAAATTTTTTCGTTCAATCAATGACCCCACATAAAGCATAAACTCCTGAGGTAAACTATACTCCTCCAATACTGCTGCACGTGCACTAGTCGGCTTTTCCAGCATAAACCCCTCGTGACAAGATTGGTAAATGACTATAATTTTTTCTTCGGAAATACCATAAAACTGCATGATGTCTCGCTTAGTACTTTCACTGATCGCAATAATAAGATCACTATTCTCGCAAGCGTAGCGAAATTTGCGGTCGTAGATTTTACAATCTAACCATTTATACTGCTCTGGATAATGGCGAAAAATGAGATCATGAATCGTCACGATAGTAGGTATCCCTGTTTTAGGAAGGCCAAAGGGAATTTCGTGACTTAAACCATGGAACAAATCAATTTTATCTTTTACAAGGTCTGCCGTTTGTCGCCAACTACGCCATAATAAGCGGCGGCTTTTAGTAGGCGTCCGGACCGTAAACATTGGACTATCCAGGAAGAATTGTGTCTGTGGGGTACGACTAACTTTAGGCGTATAGAGGAAGTATTCCTCATCAGGATGGAAAGAGGTAAGATTCCGTAAAAGGGTACGGCTATAATTTCCTAAGCCGGTAAAATTGTTAAAAATACGTTTACTGTCGTAACCGATTCGGTGCATGAAGTTGCCGGTTAATAACAAAGCACCATTTGTTAGTCAAATGGTGCTTTGGATGGTGGTATATTAAAGAAAAAAATCCACTAGACCGAGAAACTTTCGCCACAGCCACAGGTGCGCGAAGCATTCGGATTATTAAAATAAAAGCCTTTCCCTTCCAGCCCCCCCGAAAACTCAAGGGTCGTATTACAGAGGTAAAGGAAGCTCTTTAGGTCGGTAACAATTTTAACGCCATTATCTTCAAACACCTGATCATCTGGACGTGGCTGATTGTCAAAATCCATCTGGTAAGATAAGCCTGAGCAACCGCCACTTGTGACCGATACACGGACGAAGTGCTCTTTGGTGAGCTGGTCCTTGTGTTCAATCTCTCTAATTCTCTCTTTTGCACTGTCGCCTACAAAAAGCATACATTCTCCAAATTTATGATCAATAACGTTCTTTACCAATAACCGATAAGGTTGGGTGAAAGTTTTAGTAGAGCTAAATATACCGGTAATTGAGAACTAAAGTAAGGAAATTATAAGGAATATCTGTTATTGAAGAGGAGAGATAAAACGAGGTCTATTGAATTATTTGGGCACATCGGCCCCAAGTGGAGGGCCCACCCTCTTGCCAGATCGCCGAAACTGTCCCTGACCAAACCGGCCCATAGGACATGCGTCATCATCTACTACAGTATCCCGTAGCAGCCAAGCAACACGCAAAAATAAACCGCTGAATGCCCTCATGACAAACTGAGGGGTATTACCTTCGATATGCCCAGCATTTGTCAGGCTGCTGAACGCAGTACAAAAATACCAAAATCCACAATAAAAACAAAATAATTATAAATGAAAAAAATAAAAACATTTACAAACACCCTCATCTACCCCCACAATGGATTCGCTGCCCGAACACTATTTACCCCAAGAATAATCCACTCCGCCACGAGGTCAACATCCTCTTCTTTATTAAATCTACCGAAGCTCAGGCGCAGCGACGCGTGTGCTTGGTCACTGGTGAGGCCCATCGCTTTAAGTACGTGACTGGGGTCAAGTGAAGCCGAAGTACATGCTGAACCTGAAGATACTGCTAACTCCTGATTGAAAGTCCTCATTACATCCTCGGCATCCGCATATTCAAAACATAGGTTCGTGATTTGTGGCAACCGCTTTTCACTATTTCCATTTATGCGAACCAGCTCTAAACCTTCCAAAAGTTTACGTTCAAGTTGATCGCGCCATACAGATAAACGGAGCATTTCCTCGGCCATCTCTACCTGAGCTATTGCCGCTGCTGCGCCAAAGCCCACAATACCGGGTACATTTAAAGTCCCTGATCTACGCCCTCTTTCATGACCGCCGCCCATCAACTGGGCTGTTAATTTCACAGGAGGATTTTTACGCCTCACATAAAGTGCACCCACTCCTTTGGGACCGTACATTTTATGTGCCGAAAACGCCATTAGATGGACTCCCGCCGCAACTGGATCAACAGGAATTTTACCTACTGCTTGGGTACCATCACAGAAAAAGAATACCTCCTTGCGGGTACACATTTCTCCAATAGCATTCACTTCTTGTACCCCCCCCGTTTCATTATTGGCCCACATAATGGCTACCAAAACCGTATCCTCTCGGATAGCAGCTTCAAGTTCTTCTAAATCAATTCGGCCTTGTTTATCTACCTCCAAATAAGTGACTTCTGCCCCCTTTTCTTCTAGCCATTGGCAAGTGTCCAATACAGCTTTATGCTCCGTCTTTACGGTGATAAGATGCTGCCCTTTACGTTTATAAGTATCGTAAACACCTTTAATTGCAAGGTTTATAGCCTCCGTTGCACCACTGGTAAAAACAATTTCTGTCTTATCTACCCCCAATAATTCGGCCACCTGCTGACGTGCTTTGCCTACGGCATCTTCGGCTTGCCAACCAAAGGCATGGGTCCTACTAGCAGCATTTCCCGGCTGGTCATAAAAATAAGGCAACATTTTGTCGACCACCCTTGGGTCTGTTGGCGTGGTTGCACTATTATCTAAATAAACCATACGATTCTTCATAAGACAAAAATAAGGATTCCATCAAGTAATTCACTCGCAATTCAATACCTTTAGGCTATAAAGAACTGTGGTAACAAGAAACAGTATGCCACTGAGATTAAAGTGCCCTGATTATGCCTACCAATTCAAAACTATTCAATTCCTTTTCTAACCCTACCAAGGAACAATGGTTGGAAAAAATAACTCGTGACCTAAAAGGTAAACCTCTTGAAGAGCTCGAATGGCAATTAGAAGAACACATTCGGGTGGCGGCTACTTACGGAAATGAGGATGACCTGAGTAATAACACAGCGCTAAATTCAGGGCGAAACAACAATAGCTGGTCTATTGGGGAATACCTCCTTGTTCGTGACCCTAAAGAAGCCAACACTCAGGCCTTGGAAGGTTTGCAGGGAGGTGTAAATGCGCCTTTATTCCACCTACACCATTTGCCCAGTCTGGAGGAATTAGACATACTTTTAGCTGATATTGAACCTTCTTTTATTTCTATTCATTTTGCTCCGGCATATCCAGGAAAAGATCCCGCTGAATTATTCCGCAATCTCATCTATTATGCCAGAAGGCGCAATTTGAAACTAGCAGACATTTATGGCTCTATGGATTTCGATCCTTTGCTAGACTGGTCAGAACCACCATTTACAGCCTTGGCTCGCCTCTTGAAATTTGCGCAACAACACACACCCAACTTCAAGGTTTTACAAGTTAATGGTCTAACGCTCCACACCGGTATTGAAAATACGAGTAGAGAACTAGCCTTGCTTATCGCCAAAGGAGTTTCTTATCTCAACGCCATGGAGGAACAGGGTATTCCAGCTGCTGTTACCAACCAGCACTTACAGTTTTCGGTCGCGATTAGTACCAGCTATTTTGTAGAAATTGCAAAAATAAGGGCACTAAAAATCCTTTGGGCCAACGTTCTCAATGGTTTTGGATTAGCTAATGAGCCCATACCACCTATCGCTGCACATCTCGCTGCCGAAACCCAGACCGATCAGCGTGAGTACAATATGATTAAGGCAGCCACCCAGGGAATGTCAGCCATCATAGGTGGCGCATCCTTTTTGTACCTTCCTCCAGCAGACCTTCGTACCAAAGGAGAAAGTAGTTCTTTCACTCGCCGAATTGCCAGAAATGTGCAGCATTTACTACAAATGGAAAGCCATTTAGACCAAGTTGTTGACCCTGCTGCTGGCAGCTATTATATTGAACACCTCACCCAACAATTCTGTGAACAGGCCTGGAGCAAATTCCAGCAAATAGAGACACAGGGTGGGTTCCTTCAGTTGGCGAATCTATAAAAATCAAGACGGCCCTGCTTCCGCAAGAGCGGGAAGCAAGGCCGCACGACACAACTTTGTGTAATAACAAAATTGTCTTTCCTGATTTTTACTAAGGCAACAGTACCGTATCAATCGCGTGTACCACACCATTTGTACCTTGTACATCAGTAGCAATAATGGTTGATGTATTGGAACCTGCAATAATTACTGGAGCACTACCAGACAAATCGATAGAGAAGGTAGAACCTTCGAAGGTTGTAACATCATTACCACTTACAATGTCAGCAGCGCGAACATTAGCACCAGCAACTACGTGATACTTTAGTACCGCCTCTAGCGTAGCTACAGGGATATCTGCTAGGGTATTCCAGTCAGCATTCGAAGCCAACAAGGCTTCAAACGCAGCGTTAGTAGGCGCAAATACCGTAAATGGCCCGTCGCCAGAAAGGATACTCACAAAATCTGCCGTCAGGTCTGTACGTGTTAACGCAGCTACAAGGTTACTGAAAGTAGGATCAGCAGTAGCAAAAGTGACTACATTCGCCGGCGCAATAACTGCATTTACCGTGTGAATCACACCATTGGCTACTTCCTCATCGGCAGCAGTCACATCTACAGCACCATTGATTTTCACACCACCACTCGTATTCACATACAAGGTGAGAGGCTCATCAGTTGCATACTCAGCCAGCGTATTGTAGAAAGTAGAGGTCAGCTTACTGGATGTTTCCTCTGTTGGCAACACATGGTACAACAATACCGTTTGCAAAAGCGCAACTGGTACATCATTTAGAGACGCAAAGTTGTTGGCTGCCAAGAATGCTTCGAAAGCAGCGTTGGTAGGTGCAAACACCGTCAATGATGAGGTTCGGTCATTTAGCGCGTCTACCAAACCAGCAGTAGTTAGAGCATCAACAAGGATACTGAAGTTGGCATTATCTTGTGCAAACTCAACAATGGTTGGATCATCCATCACATCATCATCGTCACAAGAAAGAAAAGTAAAAGATAGGGCGAACATCATCAGGATGCTCAAAGCATACGAATGCACTTTCATCGTAGATTGTTTTTTTGGTTGTTTTTAGAAAGTTTACGGTAGGGAAACAGGGGCTTATTTTATTTGTTCATGCCTAGTTTGGCAAATGGCTGTTGGCTGACAAACAGGTAAATGAAGACCGAAATTTCAGAACAATTATAGGTGCTGGCTATTGGTCTGTGCTTCCACAAATAAAAAATGCAGAGGGAAGCTTCCCTCTGCATTTTCACAAATATTAGAATTCTCGACTTTTCTACTGCTTAACCAGCTTCAAAGTACGACCACCTAGCTGTACGAGGTAAATCCCGTTTGGCCAAGCAGTTGTTGTCAATTGATGCTGTAGCGTGCCAGCGGCTACTTTCTCTTCCAGCAGCAATTGGCCACTGATATTGAATACCCGCAAGCGCATATCCTCCGTATTTGAGGTAGGCAGCAAGAGGTTGACCATCTCGCTTGTAGGGTTGGGGTACAACAAGAAATGGTTACCAGCACTGATTTCTTCTGTGTCTACCACCGCATTTTCATCGATTTTAATATCAAAACGTTGCACTGGCAAGAAGCCTCCCGTGCCATCTTCGACCACAAAAGTAAAGCCATCGTTGATGGCATCAGGATTCGTGTTCTGGTAGCGAAGATTACTTGCATCTATCGTCCCTTGGGTAAAGGTGCTACCCGGTGACAATTCCTGGTCGATGAGGTACAGTGTACCGTGCCCCGGGGTACTCACCAAAGAATAAGTCAGGTCAAATGGCCCTTGCTCGGTGTCTGTAACTTGTAATAAATCATTGGTTACCGGATTGCTCATCAATGGTGGCACAAAGAGTGTATCGTTGCTCAATAAAGCCGGCGCAGCTGAGTTTCCAGCAGCACAAAACTCGAGGCCCCATTCTGAAATCTGTCCGGACGAACCAAAGCCTGTTTCCAAAATTTTCACTTTCAAGGTCCAAATGCCTTCACTGTTTTCTCCATCAAAAGCAGAAAGGGCTTCTATTGGCTTAAAAAGAATTTGATCATCTGGTGGACAAATGATTTCATTTGGTGCTTCGTCATCAAAACCTATTGCCACTACATCAGAGCCAAAACAATCCCCATCATAAAGTCGTACTTCCGTACCTGCTGGGCTAATCAGCGAAATATAGAAATTTTGAATAGGCTGATAACGGACACGGAGAAAAGGAATATTAACATCACTAATCACCCCGTTAAATGGTACAAATACTTGTGAAGTCACCGTTGGCGGCAAGCCGGTTCCTGGGATATTTACCGGTGTATCTTCGGCCAATTGTTGGGTACAGAGTACGTTCACCGTGTGGAACACCTGCGGTGCTTGCCATTCACCAGTCCCACATTCATTGATAGCACGAACCCGCCAGAAAAACAGGTCATTGTTTTCTAATTGGGTCAACTGAATAACTTCCGTCTCTGAAATACCATACCGGCTATCTAAAACATTGGAAAAACCAGCGTCATCAGAAAGCTCCCAATCGTATAATTGTGCATTGTCCAATGGTGTCCAGGTATAGGTTGTACCCAAAGTGATATTGGGCTCCCCTTCTACAGGCGTCAACAGGCTCAGGTCGCTAAAATCATTATCAACCAACTCCAAGTAGATGGTACGATAGCTAGTATCCAAATCGGTCGTAGCTACAGCAACTTCTATTTCTAAGGGGCCATCATAGTCTTCCAGGTTACTAAAATCAAGCTGTAAACTTACGCCTTCGCCCGGTGCAAAATCGTTATTTGAAAAAACAGCATTAACGCCCTCTGGCAGTTCACTACTGATACTTAAGTTAATAGGCGTTGTATAGTCAAGTACAGCCCCTGTTGTAAAGTCAACAGTCGTTACATCTGGCAAACAAAGCTGCTGAAAAACAGGACCATAATTCAAAGTATAAGTAGGTACAGTTGCTGGCTCGATACTGAAATTAGCATTAGAAATATCAAAAAAGATATTGTTGGCCGCTTCTACCCTGACACGCATATTGCTACCAGTCACTTCAGGTACGGTAACAAAAGCAGTCCCGCTATTGGGTACTCCACTCACCAAGGTATATGGGTAAGTTTGACCACCATCACTCGATAAACGGATATTTACCAACTGACAATTTACGAGTTCATTGGTTGTATTGGCTACATCCCAGGTTACTTCCCGGTATTCTCCGGCTTGCCAAACAGTGCTGCTATTATTTGGTGACATTACCAAAAACGGACCTGCCGTAGCAGTGCTCTTAAAAGCAACATCTGCCCAAACCGTTGCACCAATCTCAGGACTATTATCCCTGACGGTACAACGAAAAGCGATGTCTCTACTATAAGTGGGCAGTATCTCTGTAATCGTACTATTATTGCTTAGTAAATCAATAAGTCGTGGCAATACCCGGTTGGAAGCTGTCGTTGGCGGGTAGCTTCTGAATATCGGTGCGTTGCCAAAAGGCGCACCCAAATCAGAAAGTGGACCTAAATTCATTTGTTCCCAACAATAGGTAACCGGGTCTTCCTCGGCGTCTACAACAGCTGCATCCAATTCAAAAGGTGTGCTGATTGGAATATAAAAACCATCCGTATAATTAAGGGTAATTTTAGGTTCAGTATTGTCTGTTGGAATGACTGTTGCACAGGCAGCAGCATTACCTTGCCGAGTGTATTCGGTAAATTGCTCAATACTATGCCCGTGGTAGTAATCATCATTGTCGAAGGCTACATTTTGATTTCCACAAGAGCCTGCATAGGACATAATGGTAGTGCCTGAACCTGGCTCAAAGGCAGAACCGCTAGCTAACTGTCCCAAACTGTTTGGGCAATTGCTCCAAGAATGAGCTGTTGCAAACTGGTGGGCTACCTCGTGGGTGAATACCCGACGGATAATAGAAGCAACATTATTACTATAATGACAGGTTACTCCCCGGTCCTTGCCCGGTGTACATACCTGGCCACCAACAACACCGCCTACATCCGTACAGGAGCTTGTAAAAACGTGCCCCATATCATAGGACGAAGTAGGAAAACCGGCACTGGTAATAGCCCCTTGCACTTGGCTCAACAGCTCTCCTCCTTGATCAGCATTGATGAAGGGGTCGGTACCCGCATTCAGGTAAACCAATAGTTCCTGGTTCTCTATCAAGCGAATACGCACGCCAACTTCGTTTTCGAACGTAGCATTGGCTAGGTTAATCGCTGTTACAAAACTACTTAGAACAGCCTCTACTGTGCCTCCTTTCTGCGCAGCATACTCGCCGGTACAGGTAAGTGCCATTACATACTCGTAGATATTGGCGGTGGTACTTGCAGTTGTTCTATTTATCTCTGAAACAACCTCTCCGTCTGTATTGATGGTTTTGGGATCTTCTGTTTCTGAAGGCTCGTAACCACAAGCCAACTGAGGAAGTTCTTCCGGCGTCAAAACGAGATCATGGTTAAAGTAGACAACATGAACGAACGATTGATTACTCGCATAAGGCTCTACAAACACTTCTCCGTCATAAGAGGTATAAGTTGCTGTGATTCCCTGTGGTGTAACGGTCAGGCGTCCTTTGTATTGAGGGGCTGATACATCCTGAACACGATAAGTACGCAATTGTGGCCAACGGGCCTGCAAGGCTTCTGGCATAACAGGACTTTCTACGACCCGAAAGGTACGCATCGTCCCATCAGGCAGTGGCAATTGAATTTGAGTAGCTGATCTTGTAAGGCTCGTATTTACCTCCAAAGGGGCATATACCAAAGCTTGACGAAGGTCGCTAACTTCAGCAGTGAGTGTTGCATATTCCGCCAGCGGTAGATTCACCTCAGCGTTTACTTCTAACTGAATTTCTGATTCATCTACAAACGTGAACGTCTGAGCAGACAATCCAAAACCAAATAGAAGGACAAGCAAATAGGTAGCTATTATTTTCATTAATATAATTTTATTGCACTAAAGTGCTATCGCACTTATGAGCCTACACAAATTAAACAGTAAACGAGGAAGTAAAAATAAAACAAGTTCGGGAAAAGACCTTTTGTAAATGACTTTATGTCGGTTAATTACTAGAAGAAACCCTACTCAGAGGAAGGAAGGCGCATTACGAAAGCTGATCCGACACCATTGGTGGTGTCCTCTATCCAAATTTCACCACCATGCAATTCTACAATCCTACGACAAATAGCTAGGCCAATACCTGTGCCAGAGTAGGCCGCACGGGAATGTAGGCGTTTAAACATTTCAAAAACATGTTCCCGATATGCTTCATTAACGCCGATACCATTGTCTTCGAAATAGAGCTTAACAAAACCAGGAAGCGAATCAGATTTTACCCTAATTGTTAAACAAGGCTGCTCAGCTTCATTGTACTTTAAGGCGTTTTCTAATAAATTTTGAATCAATTGCTGGAGTAACTCTTCATCTCCTTTAAGCAAGGCATCTCCCTCGAATGTTATCTGTAATTGTTTCCCGTCATTTTCATTCCACAATCTTTTACTGATTTCCTTGGTGATGCCTACCAGGTTTACCGGTTCAAAAGAGAGCCCTTCCTGGCCTAAGCGGGAAACCGTCATTACCGCCTCAATTAAGCGGTTCATTCCTTGTACATTGCGTTCTATAAATTCTAGGTATTCCTCCACTTCAGAACCAGCCGGTGGTGCCAATCGTCGGCGTAGTAAACCTGCAAAACTCCCGATATTTCGAATAGGTTCTTTAAGATCATGAGAGGCAATAAAAGCAAACCGCTCAAGTGCCTGGTTAGATGTTTCCAAATCCTGGGCATAAGCAAGAATTCGGGCTTCAGACATTTTATAATCCGTGAGATCTGTACCAACGAATACATAACCTCGCCTAAGGTTACCTCCCAAGCCAAGAATTTTTTTATAGATTGGGGTAACTAAAAAAAATAAATAATTATTCTGCCCGCCAACGGAAATATTGGTTTCATAATTCCCCCGTTCGTTCTGCTCAAGCGCCAGTAGGCGTTCTTTTGTTTTCCCCCATTCTTTCCCAGTAAAAACTTCGTTTAAATACTTGTCTTGCCAATTTTTCGCACTCCCTCCCATCAACTCTAAAAAAGCCGAATTTACTTGCTTAATCCTAAAATCTCTATCCGTCAAAATAAACCAATTGGTCATCGTCTTCAAGAGACTAGGCACTGCATGTTGTGACTGTAAATCAGTGAGCTGTAGATTAATAATCATCAATCCAGTGAAAAGCCCCCCTATCGCAACGTTAATACTCTCATTAAGTAAACTGGGTATGCCAAAAAAATAAGTAAGCAGGTAGTTTTGAACAAATGACCCTATCATAACCAAGGAAAAAATGATAACTATTCCCATCCGAATTCCTCTGGTAGAACTATTAAACGCATAATGATATGGCAAGTAAGAGAAGTAAATACACAGTCCATAGGTCACTATCACTCCACCCAATCTAAAAAAATCATACCCCGTATAACTGTCCATCATTAATGCTAAACGACCATTTTCATTAAAAAAAAGATCTCCATGCCCATGCTGGGTAAACCCCTCTAGGTACATAAATCCCAAAACAATCAAAAAGGCAATAATAAGACTGGAGTGTTCCCACTTTTTCATCTCGCGAGGCGCAAACTGCTTGGCATAAAACCACATTGTTAACAGCATGCAAACGACCGTCAGGTTCCAAACATTCTCCTGCCAGCGCCTAAGCTCTAATGCTTTTGCCAAATCCGTAACCGACTCCATTTCGAAAAAAAACAGATTCTGGATAAAGAGTAGCAATGTGGTAGCCATGAACGTTTGGTACATCCTCCGATGGGTATCCAACCAGTACACACGTAACCCCATGACGAGGATCGCAAATCCACTCAGAAGCGTAAACCAGTCTATGGATATAGAACTAAACATGAGCGGATGTCATAGATAAAGAAGCTCTAGAAAAGCAATTATTAGTGGTTGTCAAAACGACAACTTATTTATAAAAGTAATATACATTCAATTAATTATAGAAAGTATTTTTTCGGAGGCCGACCAAAACCATCAAACTATGCTTTCTGACCATCGCAAAAACCAAAGCGCATTGGGTAATTTTATGCTAAGGACTTATTGGTGCTGACAAAGAAATTCTCCAACACGGTTTAATCACCAAAAGACAAACCGATCGCACGTGCCGTCCGTACCAGCTCATGATCAGGAGTAACTACTTTATTGGCCTTTACCGCTTCTTTTAAAGGTACACTAACAAATTTGTTGTTTTGATAAGATACCATTTCACCAAACTCTCCGGCTGCCACCAACTCGAAGGCTTTCACACCCATTGCTGTAGCTAAAATACGATCAAAAGCTACCGGAGTTCCTCCTCGTTGGATATGTCCGAGCACTGTGGTGCGTATCTGGGGCTGACAGCCCATTCTTTCCAGTTCAAAACGAAGCGAATTACAGATTCCGCCCAGTTTCAGGTGCGGATCACCAGCATCATGAGCAACCGATCCTACTACCTCCCCATCCAGTGGCTTAGCACCTTCAGCAATCACAATATTCATAAATCCTTTACCTTTCTTGTATCGCTTGTCTATCTTTTTCTTAATTTTTTCAATACTGTATGGGATTTCAGGGATCAGGCAAATTTCTGCTCCGCCAGCAATTGCGGTATGCAAGGCTATCCACCCCGCATCGCGTCCCATCACCTCCATAATAATAATCCGATGATGGCTCTCCGCGGTAGTGACCAACTTATCAAAACAATCGGTCGCAATCTGTACTGCCGTAGAGAAACCAAAGGTATAATCCGTTGATCCCAAGTCATTATCGATGGTCTTGGGCACACCAATGACAGGTACTCCCTGCTCGAATAAATGCTGCGAGATGCGTTGGCTGCCGTCACCGCCAATATTCACAACAGCTGAAAAATTCAGGTCTTCTAACTTTTGTTTCAATTCCTGGCTACGATCTACCAACTCCACCGACCCATCTTCCTGAGGTACTGGATAAGCAATGGGGTTGCCCTTGTTAGTAGTCTTTATTATTGTTCCTCCCCGCACGTGAATACCTGCCACGCGCTTAGGCGTAAGTTTCACCAAATCTGTGGGGGTACTCATCAGTCCGTTAAAGGCCTCCTTGCTTCCCCATACCTCCCAGTCGCCTGACGTTTTTGCTGCTTTCACCAATCCACGAATCACTGCATTGAGCCCTGGACAATCACCACCGCCTGTGGCTACAAGAATTTTTTTCATCACTATTTTTTGTTGATCCTCCAACATCTTTTGCTTTGCGAGGTGCTAAGATATATGGAATTGTCGGAAGAGGAATAAGCAAAGCTTAGGAAACAAGATGATTTCTATCAGCCAGATTCGATATAAAATTCACCTTTCCTCTCTTTCTGGTCGTAATCTAATGTGTACCACCGCTAGCCAAATATATTCAATATCTCACATACGTAAACTACGTGTTAAATTTCCGACAAGTATTCCTTATTCGTCATTTGGCATACCTGCCAAACCATTTTGATCTCCTATTTTTGGCGAAAGACGACTTAGTTCTGGGCCCAACAAGGGCAATTTATTAGCTACAGTATTGATTATCAAAAAAATGCTTCAGTTGGTTACTTATCAGCTAAGGCCAAGATATTTTTTTATTTTATTTTAAATCATAACCTTAATTATCTCATGAGTCTAGATTTACTTTCTACGGCTTTTTTCAGAGTTTTACTGGTATTGTTTTTGAGTTCGGCAGTCTTGACGACTGGACGCTCTCAAACGACTATTGCCAGCCAAGACTTTGATACGCCGTTCAACCTGAACAATCAGATGATCAATCCTGACGGTTCAAACTTTATGTCCTTCGGTGACATATTTAATGTTACTGATCGAACAGGGTCTGGTAATCCTGCTACGGGACTACCTTTTGTAGTTGCTGATGATTCAGTCAATGGCACTTGCCGTAGCAACGGAACTTATACGCCAGATAATGCAGGCTTCATTACCTGCAATTATCCTGACGGTAATTTCTTTGCTATTGCAGATGTCGAAAATGGTGACAACACTAATCCCGGAGGAATGGGATACGTTGATATGGAGTTCCAAATTGACAATGCAACCGACCTCGTGGTCTCCATCGATATGGCTGCTATGGGTAATTTTGAATCCAGTGACGACATATACAATTGGTCCTATTCTTTCGACAACGTCTCTTTTACCCCGCTTTTTACCAGCTCAGTGAATGAATCAGGCTCGCAGAACTACACCATGGAGAGTGGATTAGTGGTAAACCTAACTGACCCTGTAGTCGTAAATGGAACGACCTTAAACGATAACTTTCAAACGATAAGTGGTGCCTTGACTGGCACGGGTGCAATCCTATACCTGCGCTTAGAAGCATCTAGTAATGGTAGCGATGAAGCTTTTGCGTTTGATAATGTTGTAGTGACTGGTACTGCTACAAATAGCATTGTTATCAGTGAATTTGAACCCAACCCACCGGGAACTGACCCATCTACTGTAAGTTTCGAAATCGCTGGTGGTACGCCAGGAACACCTTTCGACTTATGGGTTCTCGGCATTGAAAGCGATGGCTTTGACGGAACAATTGATCGTGCAACCAATATTACCGGAACGTTCGATGCTAATGGCCTTGCCGTTGTTTTAATTCCTGACCTGGAAAACCCTTCCTTCACCGCTGTTTTGTTGGATAACTTCACTGGTTCAATTGGTGATGATATTGATCCAAACAACAACGGTATGGGTTTAGATTTGAGCACTTTTGGTACTGTGCTCGACGCTATCGGTATTCCTGACGCTAGTGGCGATGCAGCGACCCAGTACGGAGCATTGCTCGGTGGGCAGGATTTTGCTTACACTGGTGACGAACCTGGGTTAGTATTTCGCGAAGCTAGCACCGGCGACTGGTACGCCGTAAATGACCCTGCTAATGGAGAAGTATTTGATATCAATGCAGTAGATGTTACACCTGCTGTTTTTGAGAGTGACCCAACTGCTGGCACAACTTTTGGCGCAATCAACCCTGCTTTGGGCTCTATAGATTGTTCCATTACCAACGTAGTGATTACCGAACAACCAGTTTGTGGCGACATGCCTTTTCAGGACGATTCTTACTTCGAGCTAACCTTCGATGTAGCGAATGGTTCTGGAGATTATATCATTCTCAACCCGGCCAATAATACTTCCTACCACTTCGAATTAAACGCCGCTACTGACGGTACTATCTTGAGTGGTGGCCAGGCGAATGCCGCTGCGACGGAAGGTAGCACAGCCAACGTAGTTGTAGTGGATCAAATGAATTCAGCTTGTAGATCTACCCCTGTGTCAATCACATTACCCTTCTGCCCACCCATCGTTTGTCCTGATGTAGATGACGCTTTTATTAGCGAATTCCACTACGACAATACAGGTGGAGACGAAAATGAATTTATCGAAATCGCCATTGCTAATGATTTCGACGGCGATGTAGACAATCTCGTACTGACCTTATACAATGGTAGTAACGGTAGCGTATACGGTAGCTTTGACTTTTCCGACTTTACAGAAGGAGATGACGATGGTATTTTCACCTACTATACTTTGGTTACCGCAGTGAACGGTATCCAGAACGGTTCTCCTGACGGTTTGGCACTTTCTTGTGATGATATGCCATTAGAATTCCTTAGTTACGAAGGTGACTTCATGGCGCAAGCTGGTCCTGCACAAGGCATGACAAGTACCGATATCGGCGTTTCCGAACCAGGTAGTGCTCCATTGAATTCCTCTTTACAATTGATCGACGGTGTTTGGACCCTGACTTGCCAAAACACCTTTGGTACGACCAACGAGGATGTCTCTTGCTGTGACATCGTTTTCGACGATTTCACAATTGTCGACGAATCTTGCGCGGGCGAAGGCGACGGTAGCATTACCGTGACGGCTTCTTGCGTCTCTTGCGATGGCATCCTCTATTCTTTTGATGGTGGTGAAACCTTCGGCACAGAAAATACTATTAGTGGCCTTGTAGAGGATTGCTACACTGTCGTTATTCAAGCCATTGGCGTTGAAGACTGTGAGGTTTCCCGCGTGCTAATCGTTGAAAACGACAACCCTACCGTCATCCCGCAAATCGAAGAATTGAGCTTTGTTCGCGAAGCTATGATCGAATTAGCTGGTGCGGAAATCGTAGCCTACATTCCAGACAACAATACTGCCGCTGTTACCAGCGGAGACGGACTACAGCTGGTAGATCTTAGTGATCCTACCGCACCGAGTTTACTTACGACTATCACTCCTACCAGCCTTGGATTTAGCAGTGACGAAGTATCTAGCACAGCATACAGCAATGGCATCCTTGCCGCTGCCGTTCCTAATGACGATACGCAGATGCCTGGTGACATACTGTTCTTTGACGCCAGCGGTACCTTTATCAATTCCATTACTGTTGGTGCATTGCCAGACATGGTGAAATTTAGCCCTGATGGCTCCAAGCTTTTGGTAGCTAACGAAGGCGAGCCTAATAGCGACTACACCATCGACCCAGAGGGTACCATCTCCATCATTGACCTTAGCGGCGGCGCTGGAGCAGCTACTACAACCACTGCTGACTTTACTGCTTTCAATGCTAGCCAAGCTACGCTGCAAGCACAAGGTGTACGCATTTTCGGCCCTGGTGCTACCGTTGCACAAGACTTGGAGCCCGAGTACATCACCATTACAGATGATGGTGCTACGGCTTATGTGACCTTACAGGAAAACAACGCTTTTGCTGTTGTAGATATCGCTTCTTCTACCGTTACTGAAATTCGTGCCCTAGGCCTTAAAGCATACTGTGAACCAGGTAATGATATCGATGCAAGTAACCAAGATGATGGTATCAATATCAAAAACTGGCCTGCTGTTGGCATGTACCAACCAGATGGCATCGAATGTTATACTGCCAATGGCCAAATGTACATTGTTTCTGCCAACGAAGGTGACGCACGTGATTATGACGGATTTTCTGAAGAAAATCGTGCGGACGATCTAAATCTGGACGAAGCAGCGTATCCCGATGCTGCCGATTTACAGCAAAATGAAAACCTAGGTCGCCTTACTATTACTACAACAGAAGGTGACCTAGATGGAGATGGCGACTACGACCAAATCACCTCATTTGGTGCACGTTCTTTCTCTATCTGGAATGCAACCACAGGTGATCTCGTTTTTGATTCAGGCAGCGACTTGGCTAACATTTCTGCCCTCATTACGCCTACTTTCTTCAATGCCAACGATGGTGATGAAGGTGAATTCGACAACCGTTCTGACGATAAAGGTATCGAACCTGAAGGAATCGCAATCAAAGAAATTGGAGGCTCCGTTTATGCCTTCGTAATCTTTGAGCGTGCTGCTGGTGGTTTTGCAGTTTACAACATTACCGACCCTGTTGCACCTTACTTCGTGACTTATGTCCCTGGTGCCGATGTTGGCGATATTGCTCCGGAATCCATAGTTGTGGTTGACCCTAATAACAACCCAACAGATGGCTTCCTGGTGCTTCTTGCTAGTGAAGATTCAGGTACCCTATCTACTT
This sequence comes from Lewinella sp., assembly GCF_050633125.1. Classification (NCBI taxonomy): domain Bacteria; kingdom Pseudomonadati; phylum Bacteroidota; class Saprospiria; order Saprospirales; family Lewinellaceae; genus Lewinella; species Lewinella sp. The sequence continues at coordinate 2,451 of NZ_JBOEFX010000160.1, read as the reverse complement.
TCTCCGTTACCGACAATAAGGAAACAGGTATTATCCCTGTAACTGTACTGGCCAACGGAGGTTCTGGCGTTTACACGGCCTACAGTGCCACTATTACTGGCGGAACCGCCGCTGGTGAAGTAAGCCTCTATGACGGCGACACGGAGAATCCTATTTTGGACGCTACCCAAGTAACCGAACCAGGTACCGTAATACTGGAAACCCAAGTGACCGATGAAAATGGCTGTGTCACCATAGTAACAGAAACAATTTTCGTTGTTCCTGCACTTGAGCGTGACATCGCTATCTCCGACCCTTGTTCTTGTTTGGACAACGCTACCGTCCTTGATTTCGATAACAATACCGGTGGCGACGATGGTCAATTCTCAGAGCAAGTAGCTATTACCGGTCTTGACGGCACAGCACTTCCTACTGGTCTTGATTTCCGGGTAGTGAGCATCACTGGCGGAACAGATGCCAACAACGTTCCTATGGTAGGTACTCAAAGCGATGGCACTCCATTTGCGGGAGAAGAGCCATTGATCTATGATCCTGTTACGGGCTATTACACTATTGATTTTGTATTTATAGAAAATCAAGGCTACACCATTACCGTAGAGCAATTTGTTGCAGGTAACGCTACTGGCGGAACCTTTACTATTGGTAATAATTGTGCCTATCCGAATCCGGTATTTGACCCGATTCTCGATGCTATTTACTGTAACTTCGAAACAGCTACTACACTTGGTGCTGATGACCTTGAAGGCCTTGGTGCTGATGCAATCAACTTTACCATTAATGGACAAGCAGCTACTGAATTTGATCCTGTTGCTTTAGGAGCAGGTATCCATACCGTTGTTTTGACTTACGATGGTGCTGCTGATGCCAACGGAGGAATCTCTCCTGACGGAGGTACTGTTCCTGCATTCCCTGGCTGTACGCAGACTGCTCAAGTAGTAGTTGAGGTAGAAAGCCTGGATGTAGGTTGTATTGCGGACCTCAATGTCACGCTAGGTGAAGCTTGTACAGCCATTATCACTCCTGAAATGGTGTTGACAGGCTCCTTTACTTGTGCTGACGAGATCATCGTTACTGTTGATGGCGGCAACTCCAATGCTATCACAGGATGTGGTGCTCATACCTTCTCTGTAGACGTATTCGTTGCCGGTGAACTAGTCTACACCTGTTGGGGCGATATCTTCGCAGAAGACAAAACCGATCCAGTAGTAGAGTGTCCTGCTGACGTTGACGAAGCTATGGTAACTTTCGAGTTGCAGACACTAGAAGGTAGCATTGATGGCACCGAAGAGACGCTGGCATTGGCTGATTACAGCTGTTTCCAGAACTTCTTTGATCCTATCGCTGGTACGGACTATTCTTACGACTTGATCACTTTCACAGTGAGCGAGACGGATGTATACAACTTCTTAGTTGATTCAGATGTGGCTTCTACCGTTATCACCTTATTCAATGGTGATTTTAACGAGACCAACCCATGTGAGAATGTTTTAGGAGGTTCTGATGGTGCTTATGCGATTGTGGACTTCTTCGGGATTCAGTTTGCTTCTTTCTTCAACCAGAACCTACGTGTTCCATTGATGTTGGAAGCAGGAAGCACTTACACGCTGATGGTAGCGAATGACGGTACGCCTACGGATTACACGGTAGGTGTAGTTAGTGATAATGGTAACGCTGTTAGTGCTGTCGGACTTAGTACTCCTCAGCCTGTAGATATTCTTGTTCCTTTTTACTGCGAAGACGTTGATCTGATTAGATTCCAAACTCCTCAGCACTGGATTGCTGATGCTAATGGTGTATTGGACTTCACTGCAACACGCAACACCTTCTTTGGAGGTAGCACTGCTGCATTGAACGCATTCCTTGAGAAGCTTGGAATGACTGGTTTACCTGTAGTTGGAGACAATTGTGGTCCTGTATTGGTAACCTTGTCTGATGTATTAACAGAAAGTGGTGACTGTGGAGATATTACCCTTACTCGTACTTTCACGGTAGCTGATCGCTACGATGGAGCCTGTGTCGGTACTCCACGTACTGTTGATTGTGATCAGGTGATCACCTTTAGCCGTCCTTCTTTGATCAGCGATGTATTCGGTACTGATCCTAGCTTGGTATTGCCTCCGTTTACCGGCATTATCGAGTGTGATGAAGCTTTTGAAACTGATGGTTCTATTGGTGGTCCTGATGATAATCCTACTGCTCAGGCAGCTGGACAGCCTTTCATTCTGACAGTGTCTGGATACGTATCTCTGGATCAGGTGTTCTGTAACATTGGTGCTTCTTATTCAGATGAGCCTCGTATTGATATATGTGAAGGATCTTATTCTTTCCGTCGTGAGTGGAACTTCATCGACTGGTGTGCTCCAGCAGAGAACTTCATTTTCCAGCAGTACGTAAAAGTAGGCGACTTCACTGGTCCAGTAATCAGTGGTATTCCTACCGTAATCAACGTAT
>NZ_JBOEFX010000159.1:0-819 GCF_050633125.1 Lewinella sp. | reverse complement strand
GAAGTTGTCTAAAAATGATTTGGGGTAAAAAGTCCTGATTTGCACAAAAAGTTGCGAAAGAAGATATTTGGGGATCTACTAACTTCTCCAAACCTTCCTCCACAACTTATGTACGTAAAATTAAACAAGAAATTTATCACGACCAATTTGATGCCTCACTTAAGTACAAATCACCTTGGTCGAAAGCCAAAAGTCAAGCTTTGGAAAATGGTTCGAGCGATAATTTATCGATTAAAAACAGGTGTTCAATGGCGTGAACTTCCATTGAACCAGTTCTTTGGCTTTACGATTAGATCCTGGCAATCAGTTTTTTACCACTACAACAAGTGGTCTAAAGATGGTTCATGGCAAAGACTCTGGACAGCATTATTATCTGCCAATAGAGGTAATTTGGATATGTCGAGTGTCCAATTTGATGGAAGTCATACTCGTGCTCGTATGGGTGGCGAGGCAGTAGGCTATCAAAGCCGCAAATCAGCAAAAACCACGAATATGCTTTTCTTGACAGATCGCCAAGGTATTCCTCTAGCGGTATCAAAACCCATTCCTGGCAATCATCATGATCTTTTTGAAATCAACGAACAGTTCAAAAACATGTGTCAAATTTTGGACGAAGCCCAGATCAATATTGAAGGGTTATTTCTAAATGCAGACGCAGGGTTCGATAGTAAATCTTTCCGCGAATTCTGTGATGGCCTAAACATATTCGCTAATATTGACATCAATCAGCGGAATTCTAAAAATACTGACTACGAGTACCTTGTAGATAAAAAGCTTTACAAGGAACGCTTCAGTGTAGAGCGAACCAATGCCTGGATT
>NZ_JBOEFX010000158.1:0-9549 GCF_050633125.1 Lewinella sp. | reverse complement strand
GTGGTTTTTTTGACAACGACCACCGAAAAGCGACGGGCATGGGTGACTGGCTTAAAGAGCAAGGTATTGACACCGTTTACGTCATGGGCTTGGCTACCGATTATTGTGTTAAGTTTACAGCCCTTGATGCCCTTGAGCTAGGTTTTACAACTTACCTCATTAAAGACGCTTCACGTGGTGTAAATTTATCTCCAGGCGATGTAGATAATGCTGTAGCGGAAATGTCTGAAAAAGGCGTAAAAGTGATTCATTCAACCCAAATCCTCAAAGCCTAATTATTGTGAAGGTAGAATGCTGGTTTATAGGAAAAACGGCTGACCGCTATCTGCGAGAAGGCATTGATAAGTACGCGAAGCGGCTACCTCATTATCTTCCTTTTGAAAAAGTGATCCTTCCTGATATTAAAAATGCGGGCAAGCTCAGTTCTCCACAACTCAAGCAAAAGGAAGCAGAGTTGGTCCTTTCCCGACTCAAACCCCAGGATGCCCTCTTTATCCTTGACGAAAAGGGCAAACAATTAACTTCAGAAGATCTTTCGCAATGGATCGATCAACAACTCCAGGGTTTTCATCGGCGCTTAATTTTCCTGGTCGGTGGTGCTTTTGGTTTTGATGATGCCATTTATCAACGGGCTAATGGGAAACTTTCGTTGTCCAAGATGACCTTTTCCCACCAAATGGTTAGGCTCTTCTGGCTAGAGCAACTGTACCGTGCTATGACAATATTAAAAAACGAACCTTACCACAATCCTTAGTCTACTATGTCTATTTCGTTAACGCTGGTCTTAATTATTCTGACCTGCCTCATTTCTTATCAGGCTTTCAATAACCCTGAAATGAAGGCCAAATTGCTTTTCCGTCCGGTTGATATCCGTAATGGAGAATATTACCGCTTCTTCACCAGTGGCTTGATTCATGGAGATTTTTCCCACTTGCTTTTTAATATGTGGGCGCTCTATATTTTTGGCGAACTCGTAGAGAATATTTTCATCACCTATCTATTTGGGCCTACCATTGGCCGAGTAGCTTTTTTAATCTTCTACTTTAGTGCCGTAGCAGTGGCCAGCCTCCCCTCCTACTTTCGTCATCAGGATAATTACGCTTACAGTGCACTGGGGGCTTCAGGAGCAACGTCGGCTTTATCTATGATCTTCATCATGTTTCTTCCTTGGGAATGGTTCGTTTTCCCTCCCCTGCCGGGCATCTTACTTGCTGTAGGTTTTCTATGGTATTCTTCCTATATGGATAAGCAAGGTAGAGACAATATCGGCCACAATGCCCACCTTTCAGGAGCTATCTATGGTATCGGTTTCATTATCGTAGCTAGCCTTTTATTGAAACCAGAATTGCTAACCTATATGCTCCAGCAATTGCTCGCTGGGCCACAACCGTTTCCTGGATTTTAATGTCTTTCACCACATAGGTATATAGTTTTTCACCTCTATATACCTATGTGGTAAAATCATTACATCTAAAACCGCGCACTCACTCCCACCATTGCATTCAGGCCCAGCGTAGGATAACGGAACCAACGTTGACGATTATTACCCGCCAGGTTATTCAATTGTACCCAGGCGCCTATGTTTTTCGTAACGTAGTACTCACCCATAATGCTCAGGTCAAACAAAGCATTGAGGTTGTCTACCTCTCCGGCAGTATTCCGGTAAGGCACGCCATTTTCAAGGAAGAAATCTGCCTTGAGCGAGAACTTACGCTCTGGTGTCGTGTAACGAGCTCCTGCATTAACCGTAAAGGAAGGCAGATGCCAAGGCTTCTCTTCCCGCTCCAGTGAGAAGAAGTTCTGGCTTACAGAACCCGTCACCTCTAACCCTGTGAATAAGGGCATCATAACAGTACCCTTGATCGTAACGATCGTAGCGGTATCGTACTGCACATCGAAACGGGGAATACTTTCCAGCGGGTCGTTCAGTTGAAATAAGGCCAAATCATCGATCGCCTTATAACCAATTTGTCCTTGGTAGGTAATCCCTGCAATTGTTCCTTTTACACCACCGTAGTACTCCGTCCACTTAGAGTTGCGAATCTCCATACGAGAACGCAGAAAAGGGTTGTACTCAATCAGGTTACGGAAATTGTTCTTGGTGAGCGAACCATTCGCTCCTATATAAGCAGTAAGCGCTCCTTGAACAATATTCGCACTAGCTTCCAGGTTTGGGAAGAGCGAAAAATTATCCTCAACAGAAGTGATATTTGCACCAATTTTCACCTGAAAAGCGTCGCCATGATAAGTATAACTAGGCTCAAGGTAGAAGTTATTGAGGGTCTGTTTCATCGTATCGCGGAAGGTTGAAAAATCCGTTTTAAGCACAATGCTCAACGGATGTTTTTCATCAAACCACTTGGTACCTTCCAACGTCAGCAGCATCCCATTCTCACGGGCCGCGTAGTTGTCGTTCATCAGATAAATATCGACCCCGGCACGATAGTTGAAATCCGCCTGGGTGCGCTCACCGTTAAAAATATCAAGTCCGAAATCAAAAATACTGAATCGCTGCCGTACTTCTTCATCGGTAAATGAATACAGCATGGTATCCAACTCTTCGTTGATATCATTATAACCATAGTAATAAACACCATTGTTTTCGTAACCAATCTCTCCATTTACGGCAAAGCCTTGGTCAAAATAAAAGGTACCATCCAACCCTAAACTATTGTTACTATACCGTTGGTTTTCAACCTTCTTCTTGTTGTTTGCCGTATGTCGCATCAATTCTATACCGAAGTCAAAATCCTCGTTCTGGGTAATATCGTAGGATAGTTCTCCGTAAAAAGCATTAGGATATCCTCCTCCTAAACGGGCATAACCATCATAAATTTCTGGCGGCTTCTCCGTGCGAAAAGCCAAAGGCCGGATACGAGGCGCAAGGTATTCAACAGCCACATCTTTGGACACTACATTGTAGTTTAGCCGCCGCGTAGTAGAATCCAATGGTGGCAATTCCGGGCGGACACTAATGCGGTTTGCTTCAGCTAAACGCGCTTCAAAGTTTTTCACGACATCTACTTGGCCCGAAGGCAAATCGCCCTGAGCCGAAAGGCTAAAGCAGAACAACATCAAGCAGATACTTCCTATATATTTCATGCTAATTAATTCTAGTAAATGAAAAAGAAAATTCCGTTCCTGAAGCTTAGGAACAGCACGAAAATAAAATGAGATTCTGTTTTTCATAATAGTTGAATAAACAATTCACTTAAAGAGTTTTAACTATTTTAAAAACCTGAAAAGACCTCGCAGAAGCAGCGAAGCTAATCGCATTTTATTTTCTGCGCAATACTTAATTACCCCCTCCTTCAAATTGAAGTTGATTAGGATCAGAATTATCAAGACGGCTTCCCTGGTTAATCATGGTATTAACCCGATTAAGCTTCTGGCGTGCTTCGGCAACCAGTGTTTGATCTTCATTGTAATTATCCAATAAAGCCTCCAAGGCTGCTCTACCATTGTAGAGGTCGCCTTGTTCCACAAAAATATCGGACAACAAGATCACACTCTTTGCAACCCAGAAAGGGTAACCAGAACTCTCGCGGTTGGCAGCCAGTGTGAGCTCTTTGGCCTTGTTCAAATCTCTGCGTTGGTAATAAATAGATGCTCTCAGGTAGCGGGCCTCAGCAGTCTGTTCATTATCGCTTAGACGGATTGTCTCATTAAGAGCGGCCAATGATGCGGTGTAATCACTTCGATCGTAGGCAATTTTACCAATGTAGAAATTCGCTGTCGCTCGCTGCAATTCAGTAGCACTCGGGTTACTCGACACCTTGTTTGCAAGCGCGTAAACCGCTTGGGAATTACCAATCCGGTAGGCAGAACGCATACCTCCCAGTTGGGCCTCAAAACGTAGCTCTTCGGTATCTGCGACCTGCTCCAAACGCGTATACAAATCGTAGGACTTATTAAAATCCTGGGCATGGTTATAAGCGATAATTGCCGCCTTCTCCAAACCACGCAAGTAATATCTGCTTGGCCCCTTGGAAACAACCCAATCATAGTGGGCCAATGCTTGATCGTACTGGCGAAGCACCGCATGACTCTCTCCTTTATGATAATGGGCAGTAAGCACATTGATACCATTAGGAAACTGATTAAGATAATTCTGGTAGCTCTCTACGGCACGCTGATAGTTGCCGTTCTCATATTGCGTCTCCGCTGAGCGGAAAAACAAGCTATCTCGTGAAAAGTCATTAAAGTTATAATCAGGGATCGTCCGCAAAAATGCTTCCAGCAAATCTGGGCGGCCCATATCTGAAACATAAATTTCGTCCAATGCCGCGAGTGCTACATTGATCTCTTCAGGACTCGGGTTGTTGGCAAAAACCTGCTTGTAGTAATTAATAGCAGCCTCCTGATTTCCCAGGTTATAGTTAATTAATCCTAGTCGCAAATAGGATGGCACCACCAAATCAGAGCTATTGCGGTATTGACTAACCAGACGTCGCAATGGTTCAATAGCCCTACTTGTCTGCCCAATCTCTTGATAGGTAAGCCCTAATTGAAAAAGAGCATCGTCTGCGTATTCAGAATTAGGATAGTCGGAAACAATTTGCTCAAGGGCCAATATTTTCTGGGCATTGCGGTTTCGCAGCCCTTCCAACAAGGCTTTTTGGTACAAAGCATAGATAAAGCCACTGTACTGGTTGTTGACGGCTTCGTCATAATACTGAATAGCCTGATTGTACTGGTTGCGTTTAAAATATGCATCTCCAGTACGCAACACAGCATCACCAAGCATTTCGTCACGTACCGCCGGGTTGGCGATAAAGGAACGGTTACGCTTGATCCCTTCTACCGTAGCACGGAAATAATCCAGTGCAGCAGGGAAATTATCCTGCTTCAGGTAATTGTATCCCTGCAAATAATTGCCAGTGAATAACGACGACTCATCTGGCAATCCTGTTTGGCTTTTAGCCAGGGTAAGGAACTGGCTATTCAGTCGAATACTTTCGTTGAAGTTCCCATCACGATGAGCGATATCTGCTAACCAATAAAGGGCTAGTGCCTGGCTCCGAGTATCAATAGGAAACTGTAGTGAACGATTGAATAAGGTCTTCGCTTCCGCTGGATTATTTTCCTGCAAAAGCTGAATACCACGTAAAACCAGTACCTTCTGATGACTCTCTTGTAATTGCGGTGGCTTATTGGGCATCGCGTCCAAAATGGTCAAGGCTTGTTCGTAATTGCGGTACGACAAGAATATCTCCCCCATCAAGGTCTGAGCTTCAACATAATAAGGGCTGGTAGGCGTAATCTTCTGGAAAGCATCAATGGCTTCCTGTGGATCTTTCATCTCGTAGGCTAGCTTGCCATAGTTGAAATTAGCCTCCTCTGCCAACGCAAGATCGTAGTTCATTCGCTTGGCATTACCAAACGAAGCACGCGCCAATGAGCGGTCTCCTGTACGGAGGTAAGCTTCTCCGAGGTAGTAATTAGCAGCCTGGCCCATTTCGTTATCCTGTCCACTTACTTCTTGCAGATTGCGGATAGCCTTGGCGTAATCCCCCGTTTTATACTGAGTATACCCCAACTGATAGAACTCCTCTGCCCGCAAGCGACCAGAACGATCAGCATAGTACTCTAAATAGCTCAGTGCTTTGGTATAGTCTCCTTTCTCAAAATAAGCTTGACCTACCAGTTGATAAATTTCTTTCTGATTTTTTAGATTCGGCTCCGACAAACGTGGTTCTGCATACGCGATTAACTCATCAAAACGGCGTTGAGCGAAATAAATCTGAGCCGTGTAGTACGGAATATAATCATCGTACTTACTCGAACGCTCAACCAAACGAAACTGCCGAACAGCATTATCATAATCACCTTCGTAGAAATAGCAAAGTCCCAAGTAGTAATTTGCAGGGTAGTAAAACTCCGTTTCCAGGTCTTTGATTTCTCTGAAATTAGTCTTGGCTTCTCCAAAATTTTTCTTTACAAACTGAGCATAACCCAGCTTAAAGCGAACTCCCGCCCGCTCTTCTCTTGACAGTCCTGAAGTAGGTACCTTACTCAGATAAGAGATAGCCTTATCATAATCCCTGTTGTCAAAATAGTAATTGGCTATTTCAATCAGCGCTTGATTAGCAATGGGATCAGGAGAATAGTTTCTAATAAATTCCAAGATGAGCTTTTCTCCGTCTGATTGCCCTAAACGGACTGCGGATTGAGCATAGCCTAATTCGGCTTTGGTTTTTATTAATGGGGAATCAGCTTCGTTAATTTGACGAAACTCGTCTATGGCATCGCGAAATTCGTTCTGGGCCTTGGCGTAAAGTCCATCATCAAAGAAAAGCTCCCCACGCTTATAGGCCTGGTAAGCTTCGGTATAGACGGTGGTCTCTTGTGCGGCTATCCAGCCTGCGAAAAACACGGCCACCAAAAAGGGCAACAATCGTTTCAGCATTGGTGGTGTAAGTTGGTTGATAGTAGTTGATTTTGTAAAGCGTACAAGGTACAAATTACAATTAATCTTATGAAGTTGCTTAATATTTTGCAAGTAAGCGAGGAATCATTAGACTGCTTTATAAACGCAACAAAGGGGGCAGAATGTTGCATTCTACCCCCTTAAGTGTCACAAGCTAAATTTATGCTAATTTATTTGGCAAACTTACCCATTACCGTCGCAATGATATCGCAACACTCTTCCAATTGCTCTTCCGTCATGACCAATGGTGGCGCAAAACGGATGATATTTCCATGGGTAGGTTTTGCTAACAAACCATGTTCTGCCAGGCTTACGCAAATATTCCAAGCGGTTTTACTCTCTGGGCTATCATTGATAACCACTGCGTTAAGTAAACCTTTACCTCTTACAAGGTTTAGCAGCTCAGGGTATTGTTCTACAAGGTTTTGCATCCGCTCACGGAAGCGTTTTCCTAGTGCTCGGGCATTTTGAGTTAGTTTTTCATCACGAATAACTTCCAGGGCTTCCATGGCTACCGCACAACCTAGTGGATTACCACCAAAGGTACTTCCGTGCTGCCCTGGTTTAATCACTTCCATCACTTCATCATTAGCCAAAACGGCAGCTACTGGATATACACCACCAGAAATGGCTTTACCTAAAATCAAGATATCGGGGCGGGTGTAAGTAGCCTGTTGCTCACAGTGGCTCTGACAATTACAATCGCCACAGACCCGCAAAAGTGCTCCTGTCCGACCAATACCCGTCTGGATTTCGTCAGCAATAAATAGGATATTGCGCTCACGGCATAGCTCCGCAGCAGCAGCCATAAAGCCTTCGTCAGGCACAAACACACCGGCTTCGCCCTGGATCGGTTCTACCAAAAAGGCCGCAATCTTATCCGGCTCATTGTCCAATGCTGCTTTTAGGGCTGTAAGATCATTATAAGGTACCGCCTGAAATCCGGGGGTGTAAGGCCCAAAATTTCCTTTAGCATCAGGGTCACTAGAGAAGGAAATAATGGTCGTCGTCCGTCCGTGGAAGTTTTGTCCACAAACGATAATCTTAGCCGCTCCATTAGGAATACCTTTCTTTTCGTATCCCCACTTACGAGCGATTTTAATGGCTGTTTCTACTCCTTCTGCGCCGGTATTCATCGGCAACACCTTATCGAAACCAAAGTACTCCGTGAGGTACTTTTCATAAGGCCCCAATTTATCATTGTAAAAAGCGCGGGAAGTCAGTGTTAATTCACGTGCCTGTTCAACCAGTGCGTTTACTATCCGAGGATGGCAATGCCCCTGATTAACAGCAGAATAGGCGGAAAGAAAATCGTAATACCGCTTGCCCTCCGCATCCCATACGAATACGCCGCGGCCTTTGGATAAAACAACCGGAAGAGGATGATAATTATGTGCTCCGTAACGGTCTTCAAGTTGCATCAATTCCGACGAAGAAAGTGTGGTGGTTGGCGTCATTTTTATGCTCTATTTTTTTTTGATGTAATAACATCTCTAAACAATAGTGCTAAGGTAGAATTTATTTTCCGTAGGGAAAATGAGCATCAACCGTAAATAACCAATAATAAAGAAAAGAAAAAATGGCGCAGGTAGTAAAAAAAAAGTGAGCCCTGAAAATAAGATAGGCAGGGCTCCTTTAAAAACGCGCTCTCTCTGATGTGAAAATAAAAATCTTGTTGTATTAACAACTATTGCAAATTTAGCATAATATTTAGCATACTTCCAAATATTCTTAAATGATTTTAGGTATCGCGAAAAAAAAATATTACATCATCCACCATTTTAACATTCTAATGCATCGCTTTCGACTGATTTTCTTCACTTTAAAAAACATCTTTTTATTAATTTCTTATTTCCTTAAAATACCTCCTCCCATATTTCCACCCTTTCTTTTTAGCTTAAAAGCATGATAACGTACTCTGTTTAACCTCTTCTCTATCTGTAACAGTCCTATTAACTCAGTTCAAAGACTCCAAACATTTGCCATATATGCGCCAATTAATCCTTCTTTTCCTCTTGGTAACCCTTACGGTAACTAGTTGCCGTAAGGACAATACACCCGACACGGACGACCTCAGCAGCAAAGCGATTAATATCCAGAAAAAGGCAATTAACTGGCTTTTGGCAAAACAAGCCGAAGATGGTGGCTGGCACAGTGAAACCCACGGTATTTTACGAGGAGGTGCCGCTTATACGCCTTATATCCTGGATGCGCTTCAGGAATCGAATACTATTGATCCTCAAGACACTTGCTTCTCAAATGGTTATGCCTTCCTAATCCAGCAGCTCGACAGTACAGGAGCCATTGGCCTAAAAGGGACCTATGTTATTGAATATCCGGTTTATTCTACTGCATATTTGCTAAAAATAAGTACCAAGAGCCCCATAGCCTTGGATACACTCTTTCAACCTCGTTTTGAAAAATACCTCCTTAGTCAACAATTCACAGAACAAAGAGGAATTACGCCTGATCACCCGGCTTATGGTGCTTGGGGTTTTGGTGAACAACATCTCCCAACAGGTGAAGTGGGGCATATAGACCTTTCCCACACCCGTCGGGTATTAGAGGCTTTCCAACACGCACACCGCTCTCCTACCCACCCCTGCTGGCCCAAGGCTGGCATTTTTCTGGAACGATTGCAAAATAACGATGGTGGTTTTTGTAGTTCTACCTATACCCTCGGTGCTAATAAAGCAGATGACCAAACGCATAAATATGTTTCCTATGCGACCGCTACCGCCGATGGATTACTTGCACTATTAAGCTTCCCTGAGATAAATACGCAAAAAATAGAGATAGCAGCCCGTTGGTTACTCGCCAACGAAAACTGGGAACGAGTAAGTGGCATTGCTCCAGGGCAACCAGGTAACTGGGAAAAAGTGCTCTTCTATTATCACATAGCCGTCAGGGCGCAGGCTTATGCCAAAATAAGCCACCTAGGTTTGTTACCAACAGATAATGATTGGCAGCAACAGATTGTTGCGCTACTGACAGAAAGACAATTATCGGATGGCTCTTTTAGCAATCCCTGGGGAGCGCCCAATAAAGAAGACGACCCACTCTTGGCTACTGCGCTTGCTATACGGGCACTGAATGCGGTGATTGAGGCAGGGTTTTAA
>NZ_JBOEFX010000157.1:0-3570 GCF_050633125.1 Lewinella sp. | reverse complement strand
AAGGGCTTTCTCATAAAAAATTGATCTTCTTCAAAGCCTCGATTAATTCGTAAAAGTTGTCTTGAAATCGCTCCATTTGAGCGACAACATTCCTCGGTTTCCACCTTCGAAACAACTCCAAGACAATGGTTCTAGCGCTCGCCATTATCTTGGTAATAGGCTTTTTTTTGTTCTGAACATATCCTCTTTAAGGCTGACATCTCGATAATGATTATTGACCTCTATAGCCCAATGATTTCTTACTGCCCCAAAATATTCAAGCGCGTTTTCACTTTCTCCATTGGAAATGTAATAAGCTGTTTCTTCACTTGATTCACTGATTTTCAGCAAGGTACGGCTGCGTCGAACACGAATGAGGCTTCTGAAACCAGAATCATTCCAGCGACTTTCAAAGTATTCTTCACTAATGTCAAAACAAGCATACTCGCGAATTTCCAGACGGCCATGACCTTTATCTACCGTTGCGTGTGTCGTTTTGGCTGGGAAGGCATCCGAATGATCTATCATATCTTTGAGTAAGTTTTTTTGATTATCCTTTAATCCTATAACAAATACACCTCCAGCGTCCTCAATCAAGGTGGTCATTCCGGGGTGTAAGTGTAAGGCATCAGCTGTGAATTGCTGGGTTTTTATCCCCGTAGTATCAACTAATTGCTGCAAACAAGGTTTTTCACTCTCTTTAGTACCGTTGTAAAAAGCTTGACCAACTACTGCTCTATCTTTATGACGCACTATTTGTACCGACACTTCACCTCGTTTATCGCCTTTCTCTATACTTCCTCTAAGTTCTTTACCATCACCAGCAAACCACTGACGCTCTGACTCCTTTAATTCAATATTGAAAAACTTGAACAGCAACTGCTCGAATAAAGCTTGATTTACACTTGCTAATATTCTTGGCAATTGTGCTCTGGATACAACTCGTTCAATATCAATGCTCAATAGCTCACATAGTTGGGAGTGAGTGTTAACCATACATCTGTGGATACTTGACAAGGTTCCGTCTCGATTGCGTAACAATCCCATCATAACACCAAGTAAAACGAAAGCCATGTCATGCTTCCTGCCTCGGCGATCTCTTAAATCTAATTGACAATTAGCTTTAAGTTCCTCGTAAAATGTCGTTTCTTGTTCCAAGTCGTGAGTGGGCTGAGTTCGTTAATTTAGTTGTGGAAAACCAAATTTACATCTTTATACCACTCACGCATTTTTTATGAGAAAGCCCTTCCTCACTAATATTTATTCATCAGAATTTCGAAACAATGAAGCACTACTACTCACTTCTATTTTTTCTATTCGTCACACTATATTTTTGTGGTTCTATCTCCGGACAACAGTTTTCAGAGATAAGTGAAGAGTTGGGTATGGAGCATTACTTTGAAGACTGGAACAGTATAGGCGGAGGTGCTGCCTTTTTTGATTTTGATAATGATGGTGATGATGATCTTTACTTCACCGGAGGAAAGTTATCAGACAGGCTTTATCGCAATGATGGCGACGGCACATTTACGGATGTAACCGAAGCAAGTGGCCTTCAGTTAACAGCTACCTATTTTACTACCGGTGTAACGATCGGTGATATTGATAATGACGGCTATCGAGATATTTTTGTAACTACTTTTGGTTTCCTGAACTCCTTAGCACCAAACAAACGCAATCTTCTTTATAAAAATATGGGAGATGGAACATTCGAGGAAATTGCACCGCTCGCCAACCTCGGTGATGCATCCCGCTCCGTTAGTGCTACTTTTTTAGACCATGATCAAGATGGGTTCTTGGACTTGTATGTCGTCAACTATGTAGACAGAGTAAGGTTTACTTATGGTGAAGATGGCGTTCTCAATGGCTTTGACCATGACTGCTACGACAATTTATTTTACCACAACAACGGCAACTCTACCTTTACCCAAGTAGCAGGCCAGCTCAACCTAGCGGATGCAGGATGTGGATTAGCCATTGTAAACACCGACTATGACATGGACGGTGATGATGACTTATACCTTGCGAACGATTTCGGCGAATTTGTGGAGACCAACCAAATGTATATCAACAACCTGACCACAGGCGTATTTGATACTATTGCCACTGAAAATGACATCAACATTGGCTTCTACGGTATGGGTATTGCGGTTGGAGACTATGACCTGGATCAGGATCTTGACTATTACGTCTCTAATCTTGGGGCCAATGCTTTATTGAACAATGATGGCAACGGCTTATTTACCAATATAGCTGAGCAGGCAGGCGTCACCAATACCAGCACTAGCAACAACTTGCTCGTAACCAGCTGGGGTACCGCCTTTGCTGATATTGACAATAATCTTTATGAAGACCTATTTGTCTCGAATGGCTACATCCCTGCAGCTAGTTTTATCGCGACGGATAGCATTGACCCTAATAAGCTCTATTACAACAATGGCGATAATTCCTTTACTGATATCTCTGACCTTTCTGGCTTCAACACACCCGAAAAATGCAGAGGGCTTGCCTATTCTGACTTTGACAATGATGGTGACATTGACGTTTTTGTAAACGTAATGGCTAGCAGCCCCTTTCCAGACGCCCACGTCAGGTTCTACCGTAACGACCTGGAGAATGATAATAACTGGATTCAATTCAAGCTACAAGGCACCCAAGCTAACCGTGATGCCATTGGGGCAAAAGTTAGCGTTTTTGTAGATGACTTAGTTCTTTTGAGGGAAATCAGTGGTGGTGGCAGCCATGCTTCCCAAAACAGTGTAACCGCCCATTTTGGTTTAGCCAGCTATACTTCGATCGACAGTGTAATAGTTACCTGGCCTGGGGGCGATTCGGAATCCTTTTTTGATTTAGATATCAACCAACGACATACTTTAATTCAAGGTGAGGAAGATCGCGTTCGTGTTTCCTTTACCGTAGACATGAGTTTCCAGGAGGCAAGCGCTCAAGGAGTGTTTATCAAAATGACCGACAGTGATGGTACTACCCGTCACAAGCTCATGTATTCTCCTTTTCAGGATAACCAGTACAGTGTTTCGTTTTGGGAAGAGCCTGGTTTTAGTGGTTTTTATACCATTAAAAATGGTATTTGTCCAGATGAAAGTTGTGAGGAAGACCTGAGTGAAGAAGGATGTGACAATCTCACCATGAACTTTGAGCGTGTCCTGCCTCCTACCTTCAGCGACACCAACATTAACCTTTGTTTTGGGATTTGCGAAGGCCTACCTTGCCAGTCTACCGTAGATAGCTTTATGGTTAGCTTCACCCTAAACGCTGCACCCCTTGATGAAGACTTAGAAAGCATTTTTATCCGTGGACTTGGCTCCAGTTCTCAAGGAATCCCCATGAATGATCCCGACGGTGATGGTATTTTTGAGCTAAGCATTAACCTCGCCGAGAACTTTTCTGATTACTACACTTTTACCAACGGTGACTGCGATGATGTCGGCTGCCTAGAAGACCTTAGTGGACAAGGTTGCACAGACGAAGCCAATAATTACTATCGCTTTTTACCTCCTCTGACACAGGACACCATGCTGAGTGCCTGTTTTGGTGTCTGCAATACCGATAGTTGTTTTGCTCCTATTGATA
>NZ_JBOEFX010000156.1:0-832 GCF_050633125.1 Lewinella sp. | reverse complement strand
TGTCCGTTTTTTCGTTGCGCCTTGCGGCAAATATTTCTACGTAGCTATAGATCGTAAAGGCGATCAAAGCGGACAAGAGTACGCTACGTGTCCACTCTTCAAATCCGCCACAAACGGACACCCCCTCGATCAGTTCGCAATGTGCCCAGGGACGGTAGTGCAGCAAGTTGATCGCAAACTCCGCCACGGCAAATGCTCTGAGGTAACCAAGGTTGCCCTTGTAAAGCGTCATGGCCAGACCCGTGAACTGTATGCTGAGCGCGTAAGCCCAGGCTTGCAGCCATTCTCCGCCGACGACTTGCGCGGTGTGGTTCATCTGCACGTACATGCTCACCATGGCGATCAGGGCAAGGAGGAGGTCTTTGGAAAGTTCGGCGTAGCTGATGCTTGTTCGTTTGTCCGTTTCGCGTGGTGTGTTCATTGCGATCGCTGGCGTGTCCGTTTGTCCGTTTTTGCCCTTGTCCGTTTCTAAGGGAAGGGTGTCCGCTTGTCCGTTTGCTATGCCTGTTGTCCGTTTGTCCGTTTTCGGCCTCTTGTCTGTTCTGGTCAAACCTTGTCCGTTTGGTCGCTTGTCCAATTTCGGAGGAGCGATGTTCAACGTGTCCGTTTGTCCGTTTTGCTCTTTGTCCGTTTCTAAAGAAGTGGACAAGGTTTGCGCTTCTTCTTCATGTCCGTAAGTTTCTAAGAGTACCTGGACGGTCTGCTCGTCCATTTCGGCGTGGCGATTGAATCGGCCTTCTACCAGGCCCATTCTTTTCATCTGCTTGCGCAGTGCTTCCAAACTGATTTCTAAGAACTCAGCGAGGTTAGCGGGTTGATTAGGAATTTCCAT
>NZ_JBOEFX010000155.1:0-466 GCF_050633125.1 Lewinella sp. | reverse complement strand
AAGGGTTGGGCGTGTTCTGGTATATCTCAAAAAATCTCGATGGCACTACTCCTCTATGGAAATTAATCCCCATATCCATGGTCGTACCATTCCCGTATGCTTCTGCAGCGGTATAGCGGCTATTGATACTGATTACATCACTTATCTGAGCATCCATACTTGGGCGGATCACTAGACTAAAGAGGACATCTTCAGCACGAGCTTTGCCATTCCATGAAGTCGTGATCTGGCCCTCTGTAACATAGCGTAGACCAAAATTTTCAGCTGTTGCAATACCGTATTCTATATCGATCAATTCTACATCATTCAACTGTAGAGTTCCTTGATAACCTTCTGTACTGGCAATTTGATCACTGGCAAAAGCTACTGTGTAGGTATTGCCCGCTTTCATGTCGATGTTTTCCACTTCCAGGTTGAAGATACCGTTTAGAGAACGATCATCACCTGCCATGGCATTGGCTTGAGC
>NZ_JBOEFX010000154.1:0-525 GCF_050633125.1 Lewinella sp. | reverse complement strand
AGGTTAGTAAAACAGGAGAAGGGCCATCCGCGATATGCGAATGACCCTTCATAAAAATTGGCAGCGACCTACTCTCCCACCTAAAGGCAGTACCATCGGCGCTAAAGAGCTTAACTTCTCTGTTCGGAATGGGAAGAGGTGAACCTCTTTGCTATAGCCACCAATTAATCTTTACAGTTCGTAAACTGCGTTATTTCTATTGGTTTATCATTGATAAACACAGACAAGAAAAGGGATAAAGTTGTAGTACACCTTGCTTACTACCGCAAAGCGTTAAGTAAAGTTATATTTTAAAAAGGAAGCTTTCGGGTAATTAGTACTACTCGGCTCCATACATTACTGCACTTCCACCTATAGCCTATCAACGTAGTCATCTTCTACGACCCTCATGGAATACTCATCTTAGAGTTGGCTTCGTGCTTAGATGCTTTCAGCGCTTATCCATTCCGAACATAGCTACCCTGCAATGCAGCTGGCGCCACAACAGGTACACTAGAGGTTCGTCCATCCCGGTCCTCTCGTACT
>NZ_JBOEFX010000153.1:0-4629 GCF_050633125.1 Lewinella sp. | reverse complement strand
CGTATGAAAAAGAGCTTACTAATAAACTTAGGTGAGTAAAATAGTGCACGCGCCCATCTTTGCCTAGGACGTACGTGCTCCGCTTCGCTACGCGCGTCGCCTAGGCTTGAGTTCTGCGCAATTGGGTACAGTCAACCCACATAGTTTACACTTCTCAACCCAGATGGTTTACACTTTTTCAGTACGTAACTTTGATAAAAAAAACAGAGTTATGGGCTGGAGAAGCACAAGTCCAATGGAAGAGAAACTTAAATTCATTAGAGCCTGGGAGTCGAGCGTTTATACCGTGAGCGCTTTATGTGAGGCCCACGGCATATCGAGGACAACTGGCAGCCCCTTCAACGTTTCTAAACTGAAATAATCACCTTATCGGTATTCATTAATAAACGCGATGACCTTTTCGGCAAAAAGATCAGGCTCAGATTCCAGCGGACTATGCCCAGAACGTTCAAAAATAAAAAGCTCTTTGTGAACAGAACCTAAGTGATCAAAAGCTTCTTGAGCAAACCTAGTAGGAACAACAAGGTCATGCTTACCCCAAAGAACCAATGAAGGTATGGTAATATTGGGTAGGTCGTCGGTGAATGACAGATCTCTCCAAAGGCCTTTTTGAGTTAGAATTAGACCTACCTCTCCATTATTTCTAGCAACAAATGTTATTTCTTCCCCATTCTCATCAACCTTCTGAGGTTTATTGATCACTAGGTCGTCGGCCAGTACCCCTTCCGATTCGTGTGCTTTGCCATTCATATTGCTACCATCCTCTTCATTGTAAATTGGATCTACATTTTGGATGAGTTCAAGAACACCTTCCCAATGAGGGATACTGTTCCCCAACGCAATTTGCTCATTAGCTTTTTCTAGTAAATCAAGCTGGTATTCATCGTATAAATCTTTAGGGCTATGCGCGCCAGCAATGTCGATCCACCCTAGGAAGTTTTCCTGCCCTTTCAGCAAGGTAGCCGGGCCAAGAGCACCTCCCCAGCTTGCGCCCATTAGAAAAAACTTGATGTCACTACCGTACCTAGTCCGTAAGACTTTTACTAGTGCCAGAACATCCTCTGCCATTGCGTCGATGTTCATGTCTTCTTCCGAATAGTTTCCTTGTGCATTTCCTGATCCTCGCTGATCAAAATAAACAACGGCGTTATTCTCTTCCACTTCAGTGATCATGGTGTTTATCCGAGCTTCTAGCCCCAGCCCACCAGGGCCACCATGCAGATAAATCAGAAATGTTTTATCAGAAGCGTTGCCGTGTACATGAGCGGGCATATCGGCCTGTTGATGTCTTAAGTAGATGGTTTCATTGAGGTTGTTAAGGTTGATCTCGTCTTTCGAACAAGAGAAAATATTTAGTAGTACAAATAAGGCAACTACTGTTTTAAGCTTTATAATATTCATTGTATATAAGGTTTCTTAGTTATTAAAATTAAAATCTACGCCCGAAGTGCAATGAGCGGATGTGTAACGTGGCCGCATTGTAGTTGGTCAGCACGGTGTACTGGAGGTTCAAGTACCAACCAGATCGTTTTGTCTCTTTACGGAATCGCCCTATTCCAATAGCCACAGATGGTGCATAGTAGCTTCTGCCAGGAAAGGAAATCTTCGTTACATCTTCACCTTCTACGTGGTAGGTTGTGGGTAGTACTGAACGGTAAAGGCCCAATGGGTTCAGCTCTACGAAAAAACCTCTGCTTTTAGTGTTGACCCTGCGAAGAATGAAGCCAGAATAGGCGAATATTCCATTCTGAGTTTGGGTAGCAAAATTAGTAGCGTAGCCCAGGCTTCCGTTTAGCAGCAGTTGGTGTCTAATCGTTTTTTCCTGCCCCCTTCTTTCTTTGGTTTTGATTTTCTCTTTCCAGAGGTATTCCGCACCGAGGTTGATACCTTGGTTGGAGGATATATTGCCAAAGTACCCCGCTTTAAAATCGGTTCTTTCTCGGAAAGAGGAACCTTCGGTTGCGTGTTGAGCCGAAAGTTTAACGGTAAGTAATAGTAGGATAACCGCAAGGTAGATTTTAGGTAAAGCTAAACGTAGTAAATAGTTTACGTCTAGTTTTTTCTGCCCTCGTTCTACAGTAATAAGAGAATAATGGATTGAAAATCTTAAAAGACTTTTCGTTAAATTCATGATTTCATTTGATTGTTTCTGTGGCAATAGTAGGCGAAATGCTATTGCCAAGAGTTCCGAAACCTTGAATTTCAATAAATCCGAACTACTTGTGTGTTTTTCGGTACACATTTGGAGTCATTCCCGTTAATTTTTTGAAAGCTGTGTAAAAAGTGGTTTTTGAGGAGAACCCTGCTTCTAGCCCTATTGCCAGTAAACTGTAGTTGCCAAACTCAGCGTCAGCGATCATTAATTTAACGGCTTCAACTCGGTAGCGATTAATATAGGTCGAGAAATTGTCCCCTGTAATGGTGTTGACGATTTGAGAAACATAGCCTGGACTTATCCCTAATGTTTCAGCTACTTGTAATCTGTCCAACGTACTGTCGAGGTAGATCCGTTCGTTGGTACAAAGCGCTTCTAATTTTTTGAAATATGAATTTTCGGCAGTTAAAGATGCTGTTCGTTTTTCATCACCTACCGAATCCTGTGGGGGCAAGGGGATGGCTGGTTTAACCGAACCTGACTTCCACTTCTTGACCAAAGCCCTGATTTCTTCCTGGTCTTTGGATAGCCTGAACTTAAAAACACCGACGTAGGTGATCCAGTGAATCAGAAAGACGGCACCTAGCGCAATTGTTCTTAGCACCGAAGCAAATTCGATGTAGGACAATAGGGATAAGACCACGGATGAGACATAGGAAGTCATGATGACAGAAACCCAGAACCAAAGCTGAGTTAGCCATCGTTTTTCTCGGCGGCCATCGGCGTACTTGATGAAGGTATAGGCGTATATTAAAACAGATGGAATGAATACAAGTATTAGCAGAAACAGAAGCCCTCCAGCCATATCGAAAAAAACTTGAATTATCGGGGAATCGATAACGGCATCCAGCCCACTATGGAAAATCCATAACAAATGTGGAACAAATAGCCACCACCTTTGGGGAGAGTTCCGAAACGGATGATCTACTTGATTGACGATAAACAGCAATATTAGCACAGGAAACAGCGCTCCCGAACTAAAAATGTCGATGATACGAAATGGTAAGCTTTGTTCATAAGATCCAGTGAGTTCTAAACCTAGGATAAGCAACGAAAAGGAAAGTCCAATTACGGCGTAGGCTAAGTATTTATTAGCGGCGCTCTTGAAAATGGGTGACCTCAGAATAATCACTCCCAACAAGATTCCCAGAAAAATAGCAATATTAAAAAGGGCTGATAGTAGTGACACTGTTGTGGGTTTTAAGTGAAGCAGTATAGGCAAGGTGTGTATGGATAATTTTCAAATACACGTAGTCGATTAATTTAACTCCTTTTATCAATTTGGTTAAAGACTATGACGGGAATAAAAAAGTCAATGCGCGGAAGAGACCTAACTGCTTTTTTCTCTTTCAAATGGCTTTATCTTGATTATTAGAATCAAAATTAAGCCCTCCATACATAAAAAAGATAGTGGTAATAATCATCAAGACATGCGCAAAATCGTGATGATTGAACCATTTACTTAACACTATTGGATAGTTGAAAATGACAGCAGCAATAGCCAAAACGCCTACGCCATACAGCATAAATAAGCTGCCTTTGTTGCCGGTTTTACGATAAGTATACAAATGAAAAGGGAAAATAACCGCCAATATCCCGTAGGCAAGGTGAATTTGAATAAACAAGAAGTTAAGGGTATAAGCGGCTACTATCATCAGGATTCCTAATTCAATAATGTTAGCTGCGAGGAAAAATTTAGCTAATCGAGGAGGTAAAAGACGCTGACTATGCTCTATGGAAGATCGCTCAATCAACATCACAGAAAACATGCTGATAAACCAACCTGGGATTTTCCATTCAGGTGATAATAAATACAAAAAGCCATGACCTATAAGGCCGCCAAACAACATAGCAATAGCCATGACGATGAAATATAACTTTAAAAAATGCAATGCATTTCCTTTTGTTTTGATATTACGCAAACGCCAATAAGCATAAAAACAAGCAAGTGCGACGAGAACATCCGTAGCGGTCGTAACTGGTTCTTGGATGCGAATGCCGAGGAGGTAAATATCCGGTTGGAGGAGTTCTTCCATTTTCCATGATAGGCATTTATCGTCCAATCTACAAATCAAATGATTAAATTCAAGGCAAATTCATGAATTTGAACTAGGGTGCCTTTGGAGATTCAACAACATCTCCCATATCGGTTAAATTCGTGAATTTACCCCAGCAGGCATCCCCCTTAAATGTCCTTATAATCCCTTACATGGTTCAAAAATCCTCGGGCGCCTTCGCGATTCAAAGCTACCCCTTCCCCCTATTTAGTCCTTCTTTGTAAGTGGCCAAACAACGCTCGCGGGCCATCTTGTGATCAACGATTGGCTCAGGATAATCAGCCGTACCATATTCCGGAACCCAACGCTTGATGTAAACCTTCTGCTTGTCGAATTTCTCCATCTGACTGGTAGGGTTGAAGATGCGAAAATAGGGCGCAGCATCCGTCCCGCAGCCGGCAGCCCACTGCCAGCCGC